>NZ_JABMCW010000134.1:0-13881 GCF_013179705.1 Pseudomonas sp. CM25
CCCCACTCCTTGCGCAGCAGGTCGTTCATCAGCCAGGTGTTGGAGGTGGCCGGCACGCCGTTGATCGAGTTCAGCGCCACCATCACCCCGCCAGCACCGGCGTCGAGCGCGGCGCGGTAGGGTGGCAGGTAGTCGTTGTACATCTTCGGCAGGCTCATATCGACCGTGTTGTAGTCGCGCCCGCCCTCCACCGCGCCGTACAGGGCGAAATGCTTGACGATGGCCATGATGCTATCGGGGTTGGCCGGGCTGCTGCCCTGGAACGAGCGCACCATCACCTGGCCGATCTTCGAGGTCAGGTAGGTGTCTTCACCGAAACCTTCGCTGGTGCGGCCCCAGCGCGGGTCGCGGGCGATGTCGACCATCGGCGCGAAGGTCATGTCCAGGGCATCGGCCGAGGCCTCGATGGCGGCGGTGCGGCCCACCTTGGCGACGGCGTCCATGTCCCAGGTGGCCGCCATGCCCAGCCCGATCGGGAAGATGGTGCGCTCGCCGTGGACGGTGTCGTAGGCGAAGAACATCGGGATCTTCAGGCGGCTGCGCATGGCGGCATCCTGCATCGGCCGGTTTTCGGGGGCGGTACGCGAGTTGAAGGTGCCGCCGATGCGGCCCGCAGCAATTTCCTCGCGGATCTTCTCGTGGGGCATTTCCGGGCCGATACTGATCAGTCGCAACTGGCCGATTTTCTCGGCCTCGGTCATCTGCCCGATCAGGTGGTCGATGAATGCCTGCTTGTCCTGCAGGGGCGGGGCGGAGGGGGCGGCCAAGGCCACCTGACTGGCAAGGCCCATGGCCAGGCCCAGCAAAGACAGTTTCATCATGAATTCCGTAGTAGGGCCTGTGCCGTATCCACGCTGATACGCGCGCGGCCGAAGTTTTCAGGCGGCTATTGTTGTACGATTCGCAGGCATTTCTTCCAGCGGCGGATTATGCCTGAATATGTGGCCCGCGGACGAAGCCCCGAATGCCGGGACAACAACAATAAGATCGCTCGAGAGACCGACGGCATGACCCCCTTCGACGAATATCACCAGCGGCAGATAGCCGAAGCCATTGCCCGTGCCGAACGGCGCACCGATGCCGAACTGGTCACGGTGCTGGCCCGTCGTGCCGACGATTACGCCTATTGGCCTTTATTGTGGGCCGCGGTGCTGGCCCTGGCGCTGCCTGGTTTGTTGCAGTGGCTGTCGGGGTGGCCCGGTGTACGTGGCCTGCTGGTGGCCAACGTGTTGCTGTTCATGGGTTTGTGCCTGTTGTTGCGCAACCCGCGCCTGGTCGGCTGGCTGATCCCCGGTGCGCTGCGCCGCTGGCGCGCCTCGCGGCTGGCACGGCAACAGTTTCGTGAACAGAACCTGCAGCGGACTGCGGGGGCCACGGGGGTGCTGATTTTTGTCAGTGAGGCCGAGCGGCATGTGGAGATACTGGTAGACCGTGGCATCGAGCGTTATCTGGATGCCGCCGCCCGTGCGGTGATCGTTGCCCGTTTTGCCGAGCAGGTGCGTCAGGGCCGGACCTTGCAGGGCTTTGTCGAGTGTATCGATGCCTGTGGCGAGCTGCTTGGCGAGCATGTGCCGCCTACGCATGCGCGTAACGAATTGCCGAACCGGCTGGTGATCCTCGATTGAGCAGCATGCAGCCGCCTCAACGAGGGCAGGCAGTTCAGGGCTGCTGTGCAGCCCATCGCCGGCAAGCCAGCTCCCACAGGTACAGCGCATGGCTTGAAATTGACGTGGTCGAAGTGGGAGCTGGCTTGCCGGCGATGGGCCGCAAAGCGGCCCTGAATGGCCAGGGTATGCCCGCTCGCACGGCACACGGTAGAATGAGTGTTCCGCTACTCAAGGCCCCTTTCTCCATGTCCGCCAGTAATTCCGCTCCCTCCGCGCCCGATGCGCGCGCCCGGTTTCTTGACCTGCTGAACGCCGCCCTGCACGGCAACACCTTGGTCAAACTGGTGCTGGCGCGCCATGTAGGTGCCGACCAGACCTTGCAACGAATCATTGCCAAGCCGCTGCAGGTCAAGGGCCAGCCGTGCCTGTCGCTGGTCTATCGTCACCAGACCCGCGACATCACCCAAAACCTGGCGCTGGACCAGGCCCAGGCGCTGGTCGCCGAGCTGCTGCCAGGCAGCTTCCGTAATGCCCACCTGTTCGACGCAGAGGGTGAAGTGCAGCTGACCTTCAGCAAGAAGGGCAAGCCCATGCTCCAGCGTCACGGCGCGCAGGCCGCACGCGAGGTTGCCGCCAGCAGCGGCCATGACCGTGAGAAAAAGCGCTACCTGGAGCTGGCACGGCCCTTCCTGCGTGACCTTGGCGTCACCGATGCACAAGGCGCACTGATCCCGTCCATGTCGCGCAAGTGGAAGCAGATCAACAAGTTCATCGAGGTCTTCGACCACGCCCTGGCCAGCGCCCCGGTGCCGCCAGAGCAGGCACTGCGGGTCGCCGATTTCGGTTCCGGCAAGGGCTACCTGACCTTTGCCATGCACGATTACCTGCGCAACAGCCTGGGCCGTGAAGCGCAGGTCACCGGTGTGGAACTGCGCCAGGACATGGTCGACCTGTGCAACGCGGCCGCCTCGCACCTGGAGCACCCGGGCCTGGAGTTCCAGTGTGGTGACGTGCGCAGTGTGGTACCCGAGGCCATCGAAGTGATGATCGCCCTGCATGCCTGCGACATCGCCACCGACTACGCCATCCATACCGGTATTCGCTGCAACGCCGCGATCATCATGTGCTCGCCGTGCTGCCACAAACAGATCCGCCCGCAACTGCACAGTCCGGGGTTGCTACAACCCATGCTGCAGTACGGTCTGCACCTGGGCCAGCAGGCCGAAATGCTCACCGACAGCCTGCGTGCGCTGTATCTGGAAGCCTGCGGGTACGAAACCAAGGTGTTCGAGTTCATCTCCCTGGAGCACACCAACAAGAACAAGATGATTCTTGCGGTGAAGCGCAAGCAGGCGGGGGATAACGGCGCGCTGCTGGAGAAAATTGCCCAGCTCAAGGCGTTCTATGGGGTGCAGGAGCATTGCCTGGAGACGCTGTTGCGGGCGGATGGGTTGCTTTGACAGGTTTCAGTGGCCGTCTTCAGCGCTGCCTATTGTGAGAGCGGTTGTCGCGAACGGTCGCGGATGGCTTGCTACGCTGCTGGGATCTTGCAGCCCATCGCGACACGAGGCCGATCCTGCAGGCCTCCTGCTAGCGCCCAGCGATTGGTGGCTTGACCGCCAACTCCGCCTGCCCCAACGGATGCGTATTGGCATCGAAGAAATGCAGCTCAATCCCCGCCAGGTCGCCAAAGCGATCGACAAAGTGCTGCTTCTGATTGATCACCGACGCCTCGTTCAACGGCCGTACAGCAATCGACAACTGCTTCGGCCGGGCCAGCCGGATAGCGTCAAGCAAGTGCTGGTCACTGCTGTCCAGATGCTGCCCGAACAGGCATAGCCCCTGGCTTTCCCCGGCCAGTTGCCCCAGGCACCAGCTCAGGTAGTCAGAATTGCGGATCGCACGCAGTTTCTCGTCGCTGCGGTCTTCGTTGACGAACAGCGGTACCTCGCCCGGGATGTTCACGGCAAACCCATCGAGCAGTTCGGCGTTGTCGGCACTGCGTTGGCGTGTGGTGCCGTCGGGCAGCTTCAGCAAGTGCATGCCGCCATGCAGGTGCAGCACCCGGGTGCCTTCGGTTTGGGTGCGGCGTACATCGAAGAAGCCCTGCTCGTCGAACAGGTCGGCGAAGCCGTGCGGAGCATGTTGCACCGCCCACGGCAGCAGCAGGTCGTAATTGCTGGTATAGACGTTGCGGTAGCCGCGCAGGGCCTGGTTGAGGGTGGTCAGCGTAGCCGGCGTCATCAGTGGCCACGGCAGGTGCACGGTGCGCACGGCGTGAATCAGCGCTTCCTTGATCGAGTAGTAGCGGTTCAGCGGTGCGGTGGAATTGATCGCCAGCGCGGCGTTGGTGCGAACCGTGGTGTTGAGGGCGCTGAGCACGGGTTCGAACAGCTCTGTCCCCAGCGACTTGAACAGTGCCTGGTCGCTGACGGCCAGGCCCTTCTTGCGGCCGGCGCGTTGCGCTTGCTCGAACAGCGAGAAATAGCCGAACGGTTTCCACAGTGCGCGGCTGGCGCCGTTGCCCAGCAGCAGCGCGTCACAGGGGTGGCGGGCGGCGAGTTCTGGCCAGGGAGAAAGGGTGGCGTCAAGTGCGGGCATGCTGGGATCCGTTGGGTGGCGCGGAGAACGGGGGCGACTTTAGCATGTCATGCAAGGTGGGCGACGGTTGGCCGTCAAGGCAATGTTCATGTGTTGTCTGTTCAAGCCTGGTCCGATAGGTTCGCGTCGTCCTTGTTCCCAGTTTCTCAACGTTGCGACCTTGATATCGAAGCCTGCTTCAGCCCTGTTCTGCCACCTGCAAACTGCGGTTCCTGTTGCGCCAAACCCGATACGCCCGAATTCCCGCCCGCACCGAGCCGAACAGCAGTTTGTCTTCCATCTCCCGCGCCATCCCGGAGCGCACCAGCATGCGCAGGAAGGTGCCGCGGGCGCGGGCGATAGCGAAGAAGATGCCTTGCGCCGCCAGGGTGTCACGCACTTCGCGCAGGGCCGCGATGCCGCTGACATCGATGCTGGTTACCGCTTCGGCATCGAACAGCACGGCTTTGGGTTGGTCCTGGCTCTGTACCGCCTCAAGCAGCCGCATCTTGAAGTAGTCGGCATTGAAGAACAGGATCGCGTCGTCGAAACGGTACACCACCAGCCCGGGCACGGTACGGGCATCCTTGAACTTGCGGATGTCTACCTGGCCTTCGGTGCCCGGCAGCCAGCCGAGCACGGCGTCGGTGGGCTGGTAGATGCTGTACAGCAGGCGCAGGATCGCCAAGGTCACGGCAAACACGATACCGGGCAGCACGCCCAGGCCCAGCACGCCCACCGTGGTCAGCAGGCACAGCCAGAACTCGAAGCGGCTCAGGCGGCGGATATGCCCCAGGGATTTGATGTCGATCAGCCCCCAGCCGGCCATCAGCAGCACGGCACCCAGTGCGGCCTGGGGGATCCACGCCATCGGCGCGGTGAAGAACATCAGTATCATGGCGATGACCAGCGCGGCGATGATGCCCACCAGCTGGCTTTTGCCGCCGACCATGTCGTTGACCGCAGTGCGCGAGTCGGCGCCGCTGATGGCGAAGCCCTGGGACGCGCCGGCCGCCAGGTTGCTTACGCCCAGGGCGACGAATTCGTGGTTGGCGTTGATCGCGTAACCGTGCCGGGCGGCAAAGCTGCGTGCGGTAAGCATGGCGCTGCAGAAGCTGACGGTGGCGATCCCCAGGGCATCGCGCAGCAAGCTCTTCATTTCTGCCAGGTTGCTGTGTGGCCATGCCAGCTGCGGGATACCCGCCGGCACCGGGCCGAGAATCGCCACCCCCAGGCGGTCCAGTCCAAGCAGGCCGACCAGTGACATGAACAGTGCCACCACGATCAGGGCGGCGGGCAGGCGCGGGTAGCGCCGTGGCAACCAGATCAGCAGGCCCAGCGCCGCCAGGCCGATAAGCAGCGTCACCCAGTGGATTTCGCCCAGGCGCTGGAAGAAATTGATCAGGCTGAGGATGAAACCGTCACCTTCGATCCTGAAGCCCACCACCTTGGACAATTGCCCGGCGATCAAGCTCAGGCCGATGCCGTTGAGGTAGCCGATCAGGATCGGCCGCGAAAAGAAGCTGGCGATGAACCCGGCGCGGGCCAGGCCAGCGCCGATCAACATCATCCCGACCAGCAGGGTGACGATCACCGAAAGCTCGGCAATCCGCTGCGGGTCGCCCATGGCCAGTGGCGCCACAGCGCCGGCGATCATCGCGCAGGTAGCGGCGTCAGGGCCGACCATCAGCTGGCGCGAGCTGCCGATCAAGGCGTAGACCATCATCGGCAGCACGCAGGCGTACAGGCCGTACTGCGGCGGCAGACCGACGATCTGCGCATAGGCGATAGCGATGGGAATCTGGATCGCTGCTACCGATAGACCGGCCTGCAGGTCGGCGTGGAACCATTCCCGGCGGTACTGCAGCAGGTTGGCGAGGCCCGGGAGCCAGCGGGAGAGAAACATGCGTCGTCCTTTCGAAATGCTTCACAGATCCATTGAACATATGCGCTACAAGCCGTTTCGCTTGCACGCGCCTGCGCATTGAAACGGATCGACAGGCAAATGGCCATGGTCCAGGTTGAGTGAAAGGCAGAAACGAAAAAAGGAGCCGGGGCTCCTTTTGACAGCGATGACGTTGCTGAAACGCCATGCGGAATGCAATGTGGAGCGGGTAGAGGGAATCGAACCCTCAACTAAAGCTTGGGAAGCTTTCGTTTTGCCACTAAACTATACCCGCGTCTGCGCAGCACTTTTTACCAGAACCCTCAACGAATTAGAAGCCCAAGTTATCAAAAAGCTTGTCGGCACCCAGTAGCCTTGCGGGTATCTGCCAAAGGGCGCCGAGCTGCTCAGATGGCCAATGCATGCTGCCCCTGTTGCACGTGCTGGTAGCGTGGACGGTGCTCGCGCGACGTCGGCTTGAGGAAGCCGAGCAGCACGTTGCGGGTATCTTCACAGGCAACCTTGTTTTCCATGTCGAGGAAGTGGCCAGCGTCCCGGATCACGCGGAAGTGGCTATTGCCCACGTGCTTGCCAAATTCCCGGGCATCTTCGACCGTGGTGTACTCGTCGCGGTCGCCGTTGATGAACAGCACCGGGATGTCGATATTGCGCGCACCTTTCAGCGCCCGCTCCAGGTCGTTCTGCAGCACTTCGTTGATGTGATAGTGCATCTGCGCGTACTCGTGGCTGTCCAGGCTGCTGACATGCCGGTAATTGAAGCGTTTGAACAGCGACGGCAGGTGCTTGCCGATGGTGTCGTTGACCAGGTTGCCGACCTGGTAGCGGTCGCAGGCGGCCAGGTACTGGCAGCCCCGGTCCAGGTAATCACGCATCGGTTCGTTGATCACTGGCGAGAACGAACTGACCACGGCCTTTTTCACCCGTTGCGGCTGGTGCGCCAGCGCCAGCAGCGTGCTTGCACCACCCCACGAGAACGACATCACGTGATCGGCCTGGAAATGCTCGATCAGCTCCAGCAGGATGTGCGCCTCGGTCTCCTTGGAGATCAGCCGCTCCTGACGGTTGTGCGGCTTGGATTTGCCCGCATACGGCTGGTCGAACAATACAACGTTGAATTGCGGGTGCAGGTTACGAACCGTCTGGGCGAACGAGGCCGTGGTGGCCAACGAGCCGTTGACCAGGATGATCGTCTTCTCGGCCGCATCCGCGCGATGGAACTCCGTGTAAACCCGATACTGACCTTGGATATCAAGTACAGCGATTTCTGGCCTCATGTCATCGACTCCTGGCGCAAAAAGGGTATTCGCGTCACCTAGGGTGCACGTTCTTTATGACAGGTAGGCATTCGCCTGAAGAGTAACCGGGGGGGGCCTGTGTCGATCCTTGGCACTTGCGTCGACGGTATTGTTTTTGGCGGGCAATCTGCCGTGCCCCAAGGCATCTAGGCCCTGGGTGGCCGGCAAAAAGTTGTCCTCGACTGCGGTTGTGACTTGGTAGTCACATGCAGACTGACGATTTGGATTCAAGCAGTGGGTTGCGGATCCCGCAAGTGCCGTTCGGGCGAAAGTGTGACTTTTGTCGCCGAGCGGTCGTGTGACGACCCTTTGCGGTCTGTTCCGGCCCTTTCGCGGGTGAACCCGCTCCCACAGGTCCAGCGCAGCTCTCGAGCGCGACGAGGTCCCTGTAGGGGCGGGTTTACCCGCGAACAGGGCAGGGCAGGCACCCTAGACAGTGGCGATTTCACCCACCGTCAGCTCACGAAAGGCCCCGGGCGCCAACCCCGGGTCCAGCTGGATCGCCCCCATGCTCTCGCGATGCAGCCCCACCACCTTGTTGTCGAAATGGCCGAACATGCGCTTGACCTGGTGATAACGGCCTTCGACGATTGCCAGGCGAGCCCGGCGCGGCCCAAGGATGTCCAGCTGCGCAGGCTGGGTGGTGAGGTCCTCGAAGGCAAAATAGAACCCTTCCCGGAACCTGGCGACATAGTGCTCGCCAATCTCGTCCTCGGTTTCCACCAGGTAATGCTTGGGCAGCTTGGTGGCAGGTTGGGTCAGGCGTCGCGACCATTGCCCGTCGTTGGTCAGGATCATCAGGCCGGTGGTGTTGAAGTCCAGGCGCCCAGCTATGTGCAGGTCATCACGCATTGCGGCTGGCAGCAGGTCGAGCACAGTGCGGTGTTGCGGGTCGCGCGTCGCGCTCACGCAGCCCGCAGGTTTGTGCAGCATCAGGTAGCGCGCCGGGCGGCCGGCCTGCAGCAACTGGTCGTCCAGCTCGACGCGGCTGAATTCGCGGACCTCGGCCAGCGGGTCGCTGACCACCTGGCCGTCCACCCGCACACGGCGTTGCGCCAGCATCAGGCGGACTTGCTGGCGGTTGTAGCTGGGCAGGTTGGCGAGGAAACGGTCAAGGCGCATGGCAAGGGTCAGTCGGCGGCAGGTGATCGGAGTTGTTCTTCAACGGCTGCGCAGCGCGGGCACAGGCAGGCTTTGTCACGCAACTCGGCGGGCAGGGCCTGGAGCACCGCCGGGTCGATGCTCACGCTGTAGCACCAGCAGGCCTGGGTGGCGAGGCGCGGGTCAGCCAGGCTGCACTGGTTGAGCGCACCGCAAGCGGGGCAGTATTGGCTATCATTCATGGTCGGTTTCACTGCAGACGCGGTTGCGGCCGGCCTGCTTGGCACGATAAAGCGCGCGGTCGGCGCGGGTCAGCAGGGTATGCAAGGTATCCCCAGGTTGCAGGCTGCTCAGACCGATGCTGGTGGTCAGGCGCAGCGGCTGGTCGTCGTAGCTGAAGGTCAGCTGCTCGGTGCGCCGGCGGATCTTTTCCGCCACTTCGATGGCCGGGCGGCCTTCGGCTTCACGCAGCAGCACGATGAATTCCTCGCCACCCCAGCGGCAGAGTATATCCGACTGGCGCAGGCTGCCTTGCAGCACATTGGCGAACTGGCGCAGCACTTCGTCGCCTGCCAGGTGGCCGTGGGTGTCATTCAGCGCCTTGAAATGGTCCAGGTCGATCAGCAATGCTACCAGCGGACCACTGTCGCGCTGGGCTTCGTGCAAGGCCTGGGCGGCCAGCAGGTCGAAGCTGCGCCGGTTGGGCAGGCCGGTGAGGCTGTCGAGGGTGGCCAGCGCCTCGGTGCTGGCCTGGTGGCGGCGGACCATGGCGTGAATCAGCGCCAGTACCACCAAGGTGATCATCGCGCAGATGACCAGGTTCAGGTACAGCGAGTGACGGATTCGGTCGAGGGCGCCGGTTTCGCGCTTGTCCACCAGCAGGTACCAGTCAAGCTCGGGCAGGTGGCGCACGTTCAGAAAGTGGCTGTGGTTATCGCTGTCGCGGTATTCGTGGCTGCCTTCGCCGGGTACCGGTTGCGCGGCCAGCAGGTCATCCAGTTCGGGGTTGGCGCTGAGCGGCTGGCCGACCCGCAAGCCCTGCGGGCCGCCTTCGGAGCCCGTCAGCAGGACCTTGCCCTTGGCGTCGGTGAACAGCACCGAACGCTGGTAGCGGCGTTGGTACTGATCGATCAGCTTGACCACCGACGAGACGCTCAGCCCGACCCCGGCGGCGCCGATGAAGCGTTGCTGGTAGTCATGCACCTGATAGTTGATGAACACGGTCAGGCTGTCCTGATTGGCCATGTCCAGGTCGACGTTGATTTCGTAGGGGGCCTTGAGTTCGCGCAGGCGGAAGTACCAGGCATCGCGCCAGGTGCCGGGTTCGACTTTCTTGAGCACGCCCTTGGCCTGGTAGTAGGTCAAGGTACGGTTGGAGACAAAAAAGGACGTGAAGGTGTCCTGTTTGCCCATCACCTCGCCAAGGTAGCGGGTCATGCGCCGGGTATCCTGCTCACCGGACAGCACCCAGTCACGCAGGAAGGTGTCCTGGGCCATCATCGAGGCGATCAGGACCGGGCGAATCAGGTCTTTCTGGATTTCCGAGTAGACCGTGTCGGAGGTGAGCGGCAGCTCGGTGTTGATGATGCCGTCGCGGATGGCGCTGCGTGAGGCGAAGTAGCTGAGCAGGGAAGTGCCGAGGAAGCCGCACGCCAGCAGCAGCAACAGGGTCAAGATCAGCGAACGCTGTGAAAACAGAGCGGAACGTAAAGGCATGATCTTCCCGTGATGTGTGCCAGGGCGCTTATTCTAGTGAGATGGCCGGGAAATCACTGCAAGTTTTTTGGGCCAGCGCACCTGTATCAATTTGTTGCGTAAATGGCACTGCAACTCGGCCTCGCGGTCTTATTCTACGTCGATGATCGCGTTGTGCATCGACGCTCGCCAGCGCCGCTGTTCGGGCACTCCAGCGGTCCAGGAGGCCGCCATGTCCTACCGAATCCTGTTGATTGCCCTGCTCGGGCTGATGACATCCGCCTGCGCCCCTTACTACGGAAGCGGGGGTTATTACCGTTCGGACTATTACTCAACCGACCGCTATGTGTCGCCGGGATATTACCGTTCCGACCGTTATTACGTGACGCCGCAACCGCGTTATTACTACCAGCCTGCCCCGCGCTACTACCGCTCGGCGCCAGCGCCTTATTACCGGCCGCAGCCACACCCGGGAGCCAACCAGTGGCACGGTAACCCGCGCTATGACTACGGTAACCGTCAGCGTAATGACTATGGACGTGACCGGGATCGTCACGACTACCGCGATGGCAGCCAGCGTTACCAGCATGGTGACCGGCACTCCAACCGGCAGGGCAATGACGGCGGGCGCTGGGATGGTCGGCGCGGGCAGGGGCAGGGGGGGAACTGGCAGCGCTAGCTGAGCCTAACCCTGGGCTGCAACGCAGCCCCAGGTTGCCCACGCTATTCCAGGTCGGCCAATGGATGCCGGCCCTCCCACACTTTGGCAAAATGCGCTTCCACCACCGCCGTTGGCACTTGCGCGACGTCCGGCCAGTGCCAGCGCGGCTGGTTGTCCTTGTCCAGCAAACGGGCGCGCACGCCTTCGCTGAACTCCGGGTGGCGGCAACAGTTCAGGCTCATGCTGTATTCCATCTGGAACACCTGCGCCAATGACATATGCCGCGCCCGGTGAATCTGCTCCCACACCAGGTGCGCAGTCAGCGGGCACCCTTCATGCAGGCGCTTGCCGGCGTCTGCCAGCAGCGGGTCGTCATGCTGCTTCAGCGCTTCCAGCGCCCGCCATGCCCCGGCGGCATCTGCCACGTCGAGCAAGCTGTCGATCACCTGCCGCCGTGGCAACCACTGCGCAGCAGGTAATTCGGCGCAGGCGCGATGCTGCTCGGCCTTGAGCAGGCTGTTGAGTTGCAGGGCGGTCTGTTCCTGCCAGTTCAGCTGCAGCAGCTCCTCGATCAAGGCTTCTTGCTGGTGTTCACCCATGAAGCGGTCGGCCAGGCTCAAATCCAAGGCGTCACGGGCGTTGATCGGCGCGCCGGTCAGGCCAAGGAACAGCCCCAGCTTGCCGGGCAGGCGCGCGAGGAACCAGCTGGCGCCTACGTCCGGATACAGGCCGATACTGATCTCCGGCATGGCCAGCCGGCTGCTGGGAGTGACCACCCGTATGTTGGCGCCCTGCAGCAACCCCATGCCACCCCCCAGCACATGCCCGTGGCCCCAACACAGCAGGGGCTTGGGGTAGGTGTGCAGGGCGAAGTCCAGGCGGTATTCGGCGGCGAAGAAGGTGGCGGCCAGCGGTGGCACGCTGCCTGGGTGGTCGCGGCAGGCCTGCACCAGCGCACGCACGTCACCGCCGGCGCAGAATGCCTTGGCCCCCTGGCCGCGCAGCAGCACGCAAACGATGCCCGGGTCGCGGGCCCAGGCGTGCAGCTGTTCGCCCAGCACCTCGATCATCGGCAGGTTCAGGGCGTTGAGCGCCATGGGCGCGTTCAGGGTGGCGATGCCGATGCGGGCGCCATCGGCGCCGGTGAGTACCTCGCAATGAATGGCCATGGACTACCTCGCTCAAGTCATCGCTCTAGTATGGCTGGCCTGGCCGATCATGCCGGTTGTCGGTCGGATCGTTTGACAAGCGGGGAGGGCTTACCTAGTGTCGCGCCATTATTTACGGATGGCCCCATGACTGAAGACGATCGCATCAAACTCGAACCCAGCTGGAAAGCCGCATTGCGCGACGAGTTCGACCAGCCCTACATGCATCAGCTGCGTGAGTTCCTGCGTGGCGAATACGCCGCTGGCAAGGAGATCTACCCGCCAGGGCCGCTGATCTTCAATGCGTTGAACTCGACACCGCTGGACCAGGTGAAGGTAGTCATTCTCGGCCAGGACCCGTACCACGGGCCGGGGCAGGCCCACGGCCTGTGCTTCTCGGTGCAGCCGGGGGTTGCCACGCCACCCTCGCTGGTGAACATCTACAAAGAGTTGCAGCGCGACCTGAACATTCCGATTGCCAGCCATGGCTACCTGCAGAGCTGGGCCGAGCAGGGCGTGCTGCTGCTCAACACCACCATGACCGTAGAGCGCGCCAATGCGGCGTCGCACGCGAAGAAGGGTTGGGAGTTCTTCACCGACCGGATCATTCAGGTGGTCAGCGAGCAATGCCCGAATGTTGTGTTCCTGCTGTGGGGCGCGCATGCGCAGAGCAAGCAGAAGCTGATCGACGGGACCAGGCACCTGGTGCTCAAGTCGGTGCACCCGTCGCCGTTATCGGCTTACCGTGGGTTCCTGGGGTGTGGGCATTTCAGCCGGGCCAACGGCTTCCTCGAGCAGCGCGGGCTGGCGCCGATCAACTGGGCACTGCCGCCGCTTTGATTGCCTGACATACCGTGTCGCCCTCTTCGCGGGCAGGCGACGCGGTCAGTCCGGGTTTGTGTTCCACAAGCGGAACAACGGCTCCGCCAGAAACAGCACAAACAGCAAGCGCATCACCTGCAACGCCGTCACCAGCGGCACCGACAGCTGCAAGGTTTCCGCCGTCAGGCTCATCTCGGCAATCCCGCCCGGCATCATCCCCAGTGTCAGCGAGCGCAGGTCCAGCGCGGTCGTCACGCTCAGTACCCACGCGGCACTGGCGGCGATCGCCATGCACAGCGCCGTGGCCAGCAGGGTGCGCCCGAGAAACGACGGGGCACGGCGGAAGAACGCGCGGTTGAAGTGGCAGGCCAGGCCGCTGCCGATCAGCCATTGGCCGATCTGGCCGGCGCCGTTGGGCAGGGCGATCTGCAGGTTGCCCGCCAGGCTCACCGCTGCCGCCACCAGCAATGGCCCGAACAGCCAGGGGTTGGGCTGGCGCAGGCGCTGCCAGAGCAACGCAACGACCACACCCAGCGGGGCGATCAACGCCAGCCAGCCCCAGCTGACACTGCCAGTGTGGTTCAGTGGCACCCCATCGCCCAGCAAGAGCTTGAACAATGCCGGCACACACAGCACCACCGCCAGCACGCGCAAGCTCTGCGCCGCCGCCACCTGGCTGAGCACCGCGCCATTGCGCGCGCCCAGGTTGACCATCTCCCCCGAACCGCCGGGCATGCTGGCGAAGAACGCGGTGGCGCGGTCCTCGCCGGTGCGCCGCAACAGCCACACGCTGATCACGCTGGACAAGGTGGTGAACAGCGCGCCGAAGAAGATCAGCGCGAAATGGCTGGCCACCTGTTCGATTACGGCAGGGGTGAAATGCAGGCCAATGCCGATGCCGATGATCCACTGCCCGCATTTGCGGCCATTGGGCATTTCCGGCAGCTGCCAGGGTGTCAGGCAGCGCACCAGGATGATCGCCAGCAACGAGCCGACCATCCACGGCAAAGGCCAGCCGACCTTGCTGGCGGCAAAACCGCCAGCAATGCCGACCAGCCCGGTTGCG
>NZ_JABMCW010000135.1:0-13869 GCF_013179705.1 Pseudomonas sp. CM25
CTCTGATTCAACGGGGTCCCGGGACATCCCGAAAGTCAGCGCTCCGCCGCCCACGAATGTGCAAATCATCCTAAAACGATGGCGCCCTGGTGCATTTTGCACCTTGTCGCGCATTGTTGGCCGTCCTATTCTGGTCACTTGATCAAGTCATAAGATCAGTCTCTACAACACAATAATCAGGAGGCGAGATGTCCTCTCACACTGCTCTTCCGGTTGAGCCGCTCGATATTTTGATCATTGGGGCCGGTGTGTCTGGCATTGGCGCGGCGGCCTACCTGCGACGCAATCAACCGAACAAGACCTTTGCCATTCTCGAGTCCCGCGAGCGCATGGGGGGTACCTGGGACCTGTTCCGTTACCCCGGCATCCGCTCCGACTCGGACCTGTACACCTTCGGCTTCGACTTCAAGCCTTGGACCAAGGCCAAGTCGCTGGCGGACGCCGCGGATATTCTCGAGTACCTGGGCGAAGCCATCGACGAGCACCAGTTGGCCCCCTTCATCCAGTACCAGCAGAAAGTCGTCTCGGCCAACTGGCAAAGTGAAAAGGGCCTGTGGGCGGTGCGCATCGAAGAGGGTCAAACGGCGCAGGTGCGCACCCTCGAGTGCCGCTGGCTGTTCAGCGCAGGTGGCTACTACCGCTACGACCAAGGTTTCACCCCTCGCTTCGAGGGCTCGGAACAGTTCAAAGGCCAGATCATCCATCCGCAACACTGGCCGGAAAACCTCGACTACAGCGGCAAGCGCGTCGTGGTCATCGGCAGTGGCGCAACTGCGGTAACCCTGATTCCGGCCATGGCCGACAAGGTCGCCAGCATCACCATGCTGCAGCGCACGCCCTCATACATCATCAACCAGCCGGCCAATGATGGGGTGGCAGCGTTCCTGCGCAAGATCCTGCCCGCGCAAACCGCCTATTCCCTGACGCGCTACAAGAACGCCAAGATCACCCTGGCTTTCTGGGGCTTCTGCCAGCGCTTCCCCAAGCTTTCAAAAAAACTGCTGCTGTGGCTGACCCGCAAGGAGCTGCCAAAAGACTACCCGGTCGACGAGCATTTCAACCCGCCCTACAACCCTTGGGACCAGCGCCTGTGCTCGGTGCCCGAAGGCGATCTGTTCAAAGCCATCAGCGCGGGCAAAGCCGATATCGTCACCGATCATATTGAGCGGTTCACCGAGTTCGGTGTATTGCTCAAGTCAGGCAAGATGCTCAAGGCCGACATCATCGTCACCGCCACGGGGCTGAACGTGCAACTTTTCGGTGGCATCAGCCTGCACAAGGACGGCAAGCCGGTGGTGTTGAGCGAGACCCTGGCCTACAAAGGCATGATGCTTTCCGGCGTACCCAATTTCGCGTTCGCAGTGGGCTACACCAACTCGTCCTGGACCCTGAAAGTCTGCCTGCTGTGCGACCACTTCTGCCGCTTGCTGGGTTTGATGGAGCGCGAAGGCTACAACGTCTGCGAACCCCGGGCGCCGGATGGCATCGAAACCCGCCCCTTGCTCGACTTTGGTGCCGGGTACGTGCAGCGCGCGTTGGACAGCATGCCGCGCCAGGGCCCGTGCGAACCCTGGGTGATGTCGATGGATTACTTCCGGGACGTCAAACTGCTGCGCCGCGGCACAGTGGCCGACAAGTGCCTGAAGTTCACTGCAGTACCCAATGCGCACTCGCACGCCGATGTTCAATTGCAGCAGCAAGGTAGCCGCCGATGAGCACCGACCGCTTCTGCGAGCTGGCGGGCACGCGCAAGCTCTGCTATCGCAGCCATGGCGACGAAACCGCCCCGGCAGTCGTGCTCATCGTCGGCCTCGGGCTGCAGCTGACCTACTGGCCACAACCGCTTATCGACGGGCTGGTCGCGCTAGGCTTGCGGGTCATCACGCTGGACAACCGTGACGCGGGCCGCTCGTTCTTCACGGATGTGGTGCCCCCCACGAGCCTGCAGCAGTTCCTGCGCAAGCGCACACCCGGCTATGACCTGGGTGATATGGCCAACGACGTGATCGGGCTTATGGACAGCTTGAAGCTGGAAACGGCACATGTGGTGGGGATGTCGATGGGCGGCATGATCGCCCAGACCCTCGCTGCACGTTACCCCGAACGCGTCCGCACCCTGACCTCGATCTTCTCTACCACGGGTTCGCTGCGTGTCGGCCAGCCGGCGCTCAAAGCCCTGCTCCAGCTCCTGCGCCGCCCACCGCGCAACCAGCACGAAAGCGTTCGCGACTACCTGGACATCATGGGGCTGATCGGTTCGCGGCTGGAGTGGAACGAGCCGGCCTTGCGTGACTATGCCACGCAGGCCTGGCCGCGCGGTGGCGGTGAGGCCAGCAATCTCGGCACCGCCAGGCAGATCGGCGCGATCATCAACTCCGGTGACCGTACCCAGGAGTTGCAGCGGATTCGCTGCCCCACGCTGGTCATTCATGGCGACAAAGACCTCATGGTCGCCACCAACGGCGGGTTTGCCACGGCGTCAGCGATCCGCGGCGCCAACCTGGTGCTGCTGCCCGGGATGGGGCATGACTTGCCGACGTGCCTGTCGGGCACGCTGCTGTCCCTGCTGACGGGACACATGCGATAGCACAGATTTTCTTTTAGGGGCCCGTCGCTTGGTCGCCCCTCTTTTTATTCCGCTGGACCCTTTTCGCAACTGGTTTACGCAAGACCCAAAACAACAACATTCCGGCCCGTGCCTAACCGCCAGGCCCACATTACACGCCCGAGCCGTTAAACACGGCCAGGCGCGGATGCTCCTCCACTGCCCTTTCGACAATGACAACAATTTGAGCAAGAGGTACGTATGGAATTCAAGTTTTTACTCCCCAGCAAAATCGTGATGGAACCGGGCCTGCGCGAGCGCACCGGTGAACACCTGCGGCAACTCGGCCTGGCCCGCGTGTTGATCGTGACCGATGCCGGGGTCAAGGCCGCAGGCCTGCTGGACAGCGTCTACGCCAGCCTCGACAGGGCCGGCATCGCCTACGAGGAAGTGGCGGACATCAAGGCCAACCCGCGCAGCGAAGACATCAACCACACCGCCCAGCGCTATCGGGGCACGGGTATCGACGGCCTGCTGGCCGTGGGAGGCGGCAGCGCGATGGATGCGGCCAAGGCCATCAGCCTGCTGCTCACCCACGACGGCCGTATCGAAGACTACGAAGGGTCGTTCACCCTCACCCATGCCATCGCGCCTATCGTCGCCATTCCCACCACGGCCGGCACCGGTAGCGAGGTGACCTGCTTCTCGGTGATCACCGACACCGCCCGCCACTTCAAGATGAACGTGCTGGATTACCGCATCGGCCCGGTACTGGCCCTGCTCGATTCCCACATCACCGACACGCTGCCATCGTCGATTGCCGCCGCGACCGGCATGGATGCCCTGACCCATGCCATCGAAGCCTACACCTGCCGCGTGGCCAACCCGATCAGCGACGGCTTGGCGCTGCATGCCATCCGCCTGATCAGCCAGCACCTCAAGGCGGCCGTGCAGGAGCCCGACAACCAGGCGGCCCGGGAGCAGATGCTGGTGGCCAGCCTGATCGCCGGCATGGCCTTCGGCAACGCCGACGTCGGCAGCGTGCACTGCATTTCCGAAGCCATCGGCGGCATGTACGACACGCCCCACGGTGTGGGCAACGCGATCTTCCTGCCCTTCGTGTTCGGCCACAACCGTGATGCCGATATCGTCCGCCATGCCCAGGTCGCCTACGCATTGGGGGTCGACCCCAGGCTGTCGCCGGTCGACGCTGCCGAGGCCGCTGTGGCCCATCTGTTCAAGATGAGCAAGGAGCTGGGCATCCCCCGATTCGCTGAGGTCAAGGGCGTGCGCGAGGACGACTTCCTGACCATCGCCGAAAAGTCCAAGCAAAACTTCTCGGATGCCAGCAATGCCAAGGCGATGTCCGTAGCGGCCTACCACGACATCATCACCACCGCTTACCACTCCGTCGCGTAAGGGGGCACCGTCATGAGTCAGTCAACCTCCGGCGCCTCGTTGAGGCGCACCCTGGGGCCGTTTTCCGTGCTGCTTTTCGGCCTGGCATTCCTGGCCCCGCTGATTGTCTTCGGCACCTACGGCGTGATCACGCAGGCCAGCGGCAACACCACGGCAATGGCCTACCTGATTGCAGCCACCGGCGTGGTGTTCACGGCCTTGAGCTATGGCCGACTGGTCAGGGTGTTCCCGGTGGCAGGTTCGGCCTACACCTACACCCGCAAGATGCTCAATGCCAACCTCGGTTTCATGGTGGGCTGGGCCGCCCTGCTCGACTACTTCTTCATCCCGATGCTGATCTGGCTGCTCGGCGCCAGCTACCTCAACATGGCGTTCCCTGAGGTGCCCCAGTGGGTGTGGATCACCGGCTTCATCGTCTCCACCTCGCTGCTCAATGTGCTCGGCATCCAGGTGGCCAACCGCTTCAACGTGCTGTTGATGGTGGTGCAACTGGTCATCATCGTCGTGTTCATCGGCCTGTGCGCGCACTACATCGTAGCTGCCAACGGCCCTGGCGGGCTGCTGTCGGCCAAGCCGTTCTTCAACCAGGACGTGCCCTTCGCCACCAGCATGGCCGGCGCCGCCATTGCCGCGTACTCGTTCCTGGGCTTTGACGCGCTGTCCACCCTGAGCGAGGAAACCCGCGACCCTGGCCGCACGCTACCGCGCGCCATCCTGCTGGTTGCCTTGATCGGCGGCTCGGTCTACGTCGGTTCCTCGTACTTCATGTACCTGGCGCACCCCTCCCCCACGTTCGAACGGGTGGACGGGGCCGCCTTCGAGATTGCCCGGATGATCGGCGGCGACCTGTTCTTCGCCGTGGTCCTGGCCGGGATCATCGTCGCCCACTTCGCGGCGGGAATGTCGTTCCAGGCCAGCGTGGGCCGGCTGCTCTACGCCCTTGGCCGGGACAACCAACTGCCCCGCCGGTTGTTCGGCGCGCTGCACCCTCGCTACAAGACCCCGGCATTCAACATCCTGCTGTGCGGTGTGTTCGGCACCGCCGGTTTTGGCCTGACGATCGCCACCGCGACCTCCCTGGTCAACTTCGGCGCGTTTCTCGCCTTCACTGCCGTCAACCTGTGCGCCTTGCGGCTCACCTTCGATGCGCGCGTCAAGGACGGGGCCGGGTTGCTGCGCGGCGTGGCGTTCCCGCTCATCGGCCTGGTCACGGCCGGGTGGATGCTGGCCAGCCTGGACAAAGACGCGCTGATCATGGGCAGTTGCTGGCTCGGCCTCGGGCTGGTCTACCTCGCCTGCCGCACCAGCCTGTTCCGTAACCCGGTCCCCGACGCCCTGGCGTAGCGCCCCTCCTTTCCATCGAACCCTCTGACGACAATCCCAAGGCAGGCCACAGGCCTTGCCGTTCAAACACGAGAATCGACATGCAAACAAAGCTCCTGATCAATGGCGCCCTGGTGGCCGGCGAAGGCGACGAGCTGGCGGTATACAACCCGTCCCTGGGCAGCGTCCTGGTAAGACCCACGAGGCCAGCCGTGCCCAGGTGAATGCCGCGGTGCAGTGCGCGGATGCGGCCTTCGAAGCCTGGTCGCAAACACCACCCAAGGACCGTGCGGCACTGCTGCTCAAACTTGCTGATAGCATCGACGCCCAGGCACCGGTGTTCGCCCGCCTGGAAGCAGATAACTGCGGCAAACCCTTCACGGCCGTGCTACAGGACGAACTGCCCGCCGTCTCGGACGTGTTCCGCTTTTTTGCCGGCGCCGTTCGCTGCCTGCAAGGCTCGGCGGCGGGCGAGTACATCCCGGGGCACACCTCGATGATCCGCCGCGACGCGATCGGTGTCGTCGCTTCCATCGCGCCGTGGAACTATCCGTTGCTGATGGCGGCATGGAAGCTCGGCCCGGCCTTGGCCGGCGGCAACACCGTGGTCCTGAAACCCTCCGAGCACACCCCGATGAGCACCTTGAAACTGGGGGAGCTGCTCGCCGACATCTTCCCCGCCGGTGTGGTCAACATCGTCCATGGCCGCGGCGCCACGGTAGGTGAACCGCTGACCAGCCACGCCCAGGTGCGCATGGTGTCGCTGACCGGCTCCGTGCGTACCGGCAGCCGCATCATCGAAGGCACGGCCGACAGCGTGAAACGGATGCACATGGAGCTCGGTGGCAAGGCACCGGTGATTATCTTCGACGATGCCGACATCGATGCCGCCGTCGAGGGCATCCGCGCCTTCGGCTTCTACAACGCCGGCCAGGACTGTACCGCCGCGTGTCGCCTCTATGTGCAGAAGGAGGTCTACCCGGAATTCGTTCGCAAGCTTGGCCACGCCGTGTCCAGCATCAAATGCGGGTTGCAGGATGACCCGGCAACCGAAATGGGCCCGCTGATCACCCAAGAGCATCTGCAGCGTGTCGAGGGCTTCGTGAACCGTGCCCGGGAGCTGCCCCATATCGAGGTCGTCACCGGCGGCAAGCGCGCCTCAGGGGGCGGGTTCTTCTTCGAGCCCACGGTCCTGGCCGGCACCCGCCAGGAAGACGAGGTGGTGTGCCGTGAAATCTTCGGGCCGGTGGTTACGGTCTCTTCCTTCGAGGACGAGGCCCAGGTACTGGCGTGGGCCAATGAGTCGGACTACGGCCTGGCCTCTTCGGTGTGGACCGCCGACGTGGGGCGGGCACATCGCCTGGCCGCCCGCCTGCAATACGGCTGCACCTGGGTCAACACCCACTTCATGCTGGTGAGCGAAATGCCCCATGGCGGCGTGAAGCTGTCGGGGTACGGCAAGGACCTGTCCATGTACGGCCTGGAAGACTACACCGTGGTCCGCCACGTGATGTTCAAGCACTGACGCCCCACGACACCCCATCATTGCCAGAGGTTATGCATGAACAACATCGAAACGTTCGAAAGGCTCGAGTCCAATGTGCGGATGTACTGCCGCGACTTGCCGCTGGTGTTCGATACCGCCCAGGGCAGCAAGATCCGCGGCGAAGATGGCCGCGAGTACCTGGACTTCTTCGCCGGCGCAGGCGCCCTGAACTATGGCCACAACGACCCGCGCATGCGCGATGCCTTGATCGCCTACCTGTCGGCCAACGGCGTGACCCACGCCCTCGATCTGCACACCTCCACCAAGCGCCAGTTCCTGGAGTCGATCGAACGTGACCTGTTCCAGCCACGCGGCTGGGACTACAAAGTGCAGTTCACCGGCCCGACCGGCGCCGACGCTGTCGAGGCGGCATTGAAGCTGGCGCGCAAGGTGACGGGGCGCACCAAGGTCGTCTCCTTCTACGGGGCCTACCACGGCATGACGGCCGGCGCCCTGGCGGTCACCGGCAACCGGACCCGCCGAGGCCCCGGGCTGTCCAACGACGTGGTGTTCGTACCGTACGAAGACAGCCCTTACGGTGAGTTCGACAGCATTGGTTTCCTTGAGCGCCTGGCCAACGACCAGGGCAGCGGATCGGAACTGCCGGCCGCCGTGATCGTCGAGTCGGTGCAGATCCAGGCCGGTGTCTACCCGGCTTCCAACCTGTGGTTGCAGCGCTTGCGCCAATGGACCCGCGATCACGGCGTCGTGCTCATCTGCGACGAGATCCAGGCCGGCTGTGGCCGCACGGGCGATTTCTTCGGTTTCGAGCGCTCCGGGATCGTGCCGGACCTGATCACCTGCGCGAAATCCATCGGCGGCTTTGGCCTGCCGATGGCGATCGTGTTGATCCGCGCCGGGCTGGATGCCTGGGAACCAGGCGATCACATCGGCACCTTCCGCGGCAACCAGCTGGCCTTCCTGACCGCGCAGATCGCGCTCGGCTATTGGCGCGACGAGCAGTTCTTGAAGCTGCTGGCCGACAACAGCGCGGCCATGACCCGTGCGGTTGCCGGTTTCGCAGAGATCCCGGGCGTGGCGTCCGCACGCTCGCGCGGCATGATCGCCGGCATCGATTTCGGCCGCGGCAACGTGGCCTTGGCCAAAGATGCCCAGCAGCGCGTACTGCAAGCGGGCGTACTGGTCGACCGCTGCGGACCGAACGGCGAAATCATCAAGCTGATGCCACCGTTGAATACCCCGACCGACCAACTGGAGGAAGGCCTGAAAGCCTTTGGTGAATCGGTCGCGGCAGCGCTGCGCCAGTAAATGCAGGGGCCTGCTGTGCGGCCTGTATCGATGCAGGTGCCGCACGCAGGCCCATCGTATGCAACGGCGTGCGGGTCTTCGACCCGGTGTGCAAGGTTGTGCAGCGCGCGGCGGCGATGGGCTACGGCGACCAGGACATCGTGGCCACTACCAAGTCATGCGCCCGTGAACAGGAGCCAGGGCAAGGGGATACCAAGCAGGGAACGCGGCCGCAGGCACTCATCCGCCAGCGGCCGTTTTAAGTCAATGATCGACTGCACCGCTGGCACCGAGGCCGGTCTGGCCCCGTACGAACTGGTCGGCGAAAGCCGCCCTTTCCGCCTTGGCCCGTGCCGTCCGGTCCAGCCGGGAAACTGCGTAAGCCAGCAAAAACGCCAGCGGCATGGAGAACAGCGCAGGCTGTGTATAGGGGAACAGCGGCTCGGCGAAGTTCAACACATCCACCCACACCAGCTTGGAAAACACCACGAAGCCCATGGCACTGAGCAACCCGACGTAGCCACCGGCCAACGCACCACGGGTAGTCAGCCCCGACCAGAACATCGACAGGAACAGCACCGGGAAGTTGGCCGAAGCGGCAATACCAAAGGCCAGCGCAACCATGAACGCCACGTTGATGTTTTCGAATACCATACCCAAGGCTACCGCCACCAACCCAAGGCCCAGGGTAGCCAGCTTGGTCACCCGCAGTTCCTGCCGCTCGCTGGCCGCGCCTTTCATGATCACCCGCGCATACAGGTCATGGGCGATGGCGGACGCCCCGGCCAGGGCCAGGCCTGAAACCACGGCCAAAATGGTGGCGAAGGTCACTGCAGACAAGAAACCCAGCAGCAGGTTGCCGCCAACGGCCTGGGCCAGGTGCATGACCACCATGTTGCCCCCGCCCAGCAACTTGCCACCCACCTCCCCGCCCTCGAAGAATTGCGGCTGCTGACTGACGATCACGATCGACGCCAGGCCCAGCAGGAAAATGACGTTGAAGAAGTAGCCGATGAACCCGGTGGCATAGAGCACCGACTTGCGCGCCTCCCGGGCATCGCTGACAGTGAAGAAGCGCATCAGGATATGCGGTAGCCCGGCGGTGCCGAACACCAGCCCCAGGCTCAGCGACAGCGCGGTCAATGGGTCGGCCAACAGGCTGCCGGGCGCCAGCAGGCGTTCGCCCAGGGCATGGGTGTCCATGGCCTTGCTGACCAGTGTGTCATAGCTGAAGTCGAACTCGCGCATCGCCAGGAACAGCACCAGCGACCCGCCGACCAACAGCAGGAACGCCTTGATGATCTGCACCCAGGTGGTGGCCACCATGCCGCCGAAGGTCACATACAGCATCATCAGCGCACCGACGATCACCAAGGCGATGTGGTAGTCCAGGCCGAACAGCAGCCTGATCAACTGCCCAGCCCCGACCATCTGCGCCACCAGATAGAAACACACCACGGTCAGCGAGCCGATAGCGGCCATGGTGCGCACCTTGCCTTGGTTGAGGCGGTACGAGGTGATGTCGGCGAAGGTGAAGCGGCCAAGGTTGCGCAGTCGCTCGGTCATCAACAGCAGCAACACCGGCCAGCCTGCGAAGAAGGCGATGAGGTAAATGTAACCATCCATGCCGGAGGTGTAGATGAGCGCGGTGATCCCCAGCAGCGTCGAGGCGGACATATAGTCACCGGCCAGCGCCAGGCCATTCTGCCAGCCCAGTATGCCGCCACCGGCGCTGTAGAAGTCCGCCGTCGAGCGGGTGCGCCGCGCTGCCCACCAGGTGATGCACAGCGTGAACAACACGAACACCATGAACATGCCTATGGCATGCAGATTGAGCGGCTGACGCTGGCCCGCGTCGAGCGCAGGTGAAGCCAGCGACAGGCCCGAGTGCAGCAACAAAGCCAGAGGCAGTAGTTTCTTCATGCGCCCTGCTCCCCTTCCAGTCCGGCGACCAGCGCCTGCGTCAGGCGATCGAACTCGCCATTGGCCCGGTACACATAGAACGCCGACAACGCGCAGAAGAACACGAACAGGAAGGCGCCGGCCGCGACGCCGAAAGTCATGTTCGACCCCTCGGTCAGCCGCCTGGCGATCAGCTCGGGCCAGAGCGACACCAACGCGATGTAGCCATAGAACGTGGTCAGGATCAGCAGGAACAGGCTCAGGGTGAAGCGGTTTCTGCGCGCCACCAGTTGCTGGAACTGGGCACTGGCGCGAACACGCGCATATAACAGGCTGGACATGAGACACCTCGGTCAATGTACTTGTTGTTATGGGATGTGCAGGTGTTACAGCTCGATCAGTGCTCGGCGTCGGCGGTCGGCGCCTCCTGTTGCCGGGCCCACTCACGCAGGACGAACTTCTGGATCTTGCCGGTGGCGGTCTTGGGCAGTTCCGTGAGCGACACATGTCGCGGAGCCTTGAAATGCGCCAGACGTTCACGGCACCAGCGGATCAGGTCGCCTTCCGTGACCGTGGCGAGCCCATTCGAGCGCAGGGTGACAAACGCATGGGGTGTCTCGCCCCAGCGCGAATCCGGGCGCGCCACCACTGCGGCCTCGACCACCTCAGGGTGCTGGTACAGCACTTCTTCGATCTCCAGCGAGCTGATGTTCTCGCCGCCGGAAATGATGATGTCCTTGGACCGGTCCTTGATTTCCACATAGCCGTCCGGGTGCAGCACGGCCAGGTCGCCCGTGTGCAGCCAGCCATTGGCCAATGCGGCCCGGGTGGCCTCTGGATTGTGCAGGTAACCTTTCATCACGGTGTTGCCGCGCACCACCAGCTCGCCAAGGGTAAGGCCGTCGGCCGGGACCGGACGGCCGGTGTCGGTATCCAGCACCGTAGCCTCTTCAAGCATCGGGTGGGCGACGCCCTGGCGGCTCATGAACCGGGCGCGAGCCTTCAGAGGCAATTCGTCGACGCCCGGCTGCCACAGGCACAGGGTGCTGGGGCCGTAGCTTTCGGTCATGCCGTAGGCATGGGTGATGCTGAAGCCGCGTGCTTCCATCGCCGCGATCACCGCGCTGGGTGGCGCGGCGCCGCCGGTGATCACCGATACCGGCCCGCTCGGCGCGCCAGCGTGCTGGGCATGGATCAGCATCGACATCACCACCGGCGCGGCGCTCAAATGGGTCACACCATGCACGGCGATCGCGGTGTGGATCGCTTCGGGCTGGACCTTGCGCAGGCACACATGGGTGCCCCCGGACAAGGTCACCGCCCAGGTGTGGCTCCAACCGTTGCAGTGGAACATCGGCAAGGTCCACAGGTAGACGCTGCGCGGCCCCAGCTGGAAGATCAGCGCCCCGGCGCAGGCATTGAGGTAGGCGCCACGGTGATGCAGCACCACGCCCTTGGGGTCGCCGGTGGTGCCAGAGGTATAGTTGATGGCGATCGATTGCCATTCATTCTGCGGCGCGCTCAGCGGCCTGGCCGGATCGCCCTGGGCCAGGAATGCCTCGTACTCCAGGTCATCGGCCAGCTCGCCCGGCTCGGACGCGTCATCGTCGATGGCTACCAGCAATGGAGGCGTGTCGAGCATGGCCAGTGCCTGTTGCACCACCGCGCCAAACTCACGATCGCAGATCAGCACCTTGGCCGCGCAATGACGCAGGATGAAAGCGATGCTGCGCGCCTCCAGGCGGATATTGATGCACACCAGCACGGCGCCCGCACCGGGCACGCCATAGTGCGCCTCGAGCATTTCAGGGATGTTCGGCGCGAGTATCGCCACCCGCTCGCCCGGCTGCACGCCGACCCGCTCCAGCGCACTGGCCAGGGCACGGCTGCGCTTATGCAGCTGCTGGTAGCTGTAGCGCCGCTCGCCGTACACCACGGCATCACGCTGCGGGTACACCTGGGCGGCGCGTTTGAGGAACGACAACGGTGAAAGGGGCACATGGTTGGCTTCGTTGGGGGCAAGCTCATGCTCGAAGGTTGGGTGAATCATCACTGACACCCCATCGACAGGTTATCCAGGCATTGAAGGTACATACACATCTCCTGCTTATTGTTGTTCTCGCATCAGGGTTGTGGCCGGGTCAGATCACAGGCTGCTGCACAGGTGCCCGCCATCGACCACGATTTCGGTGCCGCTCATGGCCCGCCCGGCGTCGCTGGCCAGCAACAGCAAGGCGCCGTCCAGGTCCTGTGGCTGGCTGAAGCGCCGACTGGGGATACGCGAGCGCAGCTTCTCTCCGGCCTCGCCGGCCAGGAAGGCATCATTGAGCTCGGTCATCACGTAGCCCGGCGCCAAGGCGTTCACCCGGATGCCATGGCGCGCCAGTTCCAGGGCCATGGCGCGAGTCAGGTGGGCAAGCCCGGCCTTGGCCGCCAGATAGGGGCCGACGGCGCCAGCCACGCGGCTGGCGAGGATCGAGGTCACATTGATCAGGCTGCCGCCCTGCCCCGCGGCGACCATCCGCCGGGCGCACTCCTGGGCCACAGTCCAGGCGCCCTTGAGGTTGGTGTCGAGCACCCGGTCCCAGCTCTGGTCGTCGCAGGCCAGCAGCGACTGGCTGTCGCTCACCCCGGCGTTGTTGACCAGCACATCCAGCGGGCCGGCGGCATCGAGCACCCGGCATACATCGTCGCGGCAGGTCACATCCAGGGCCAGGGCCCGCGCGCGACCACCGGCCAGCTCGATAGACTCGACCAGGCTCTGCAGCGGCCCCAGGCGCCTGGCCGTCACCACCACCTCGGCACCGGCCGCCGCCAGGGTAGTGGCGAAATGTCGGCCAAGGCCGCTGGAGGCGCCGGTCACCAGGGCGCGCCGCCCATCAAGGGCGAACAGTCGGGCAACAGTCGGCTGCATCAGTGGGCTCCCGGGCGCTGGTCGAGGAGTTTCTTCGCCAGGCTCATGCGGTGCACTTCGCTTGGGCCGTCGTAGATGCGGAACGGGCGAATGTCGCGGAAGATCCGCTCCACCACGGTCTCCCCGGTCACGCCACGCCCGCCCAGCACCTGCACGCAGCGATCGACCACCCGCCACAGCGCCTCGGCGCTGATCACCTTGGCCATGCTCGAATCGACATTGGCGCGCTGGCCTTGGTCGAGCACCCAGGCGCAGTGCCAGACCGCCAGGCGCACCACATGCAGGTCCATCATGTTGTCGGCCAGCATGAAGCCTACGCCCTGATGCTCACCCAGCGGCTTGCCGAACGCATCGCGGGTGCGTGCGTAGTCACAGGCGATGTCATGGGCCCGTCGCGCGGCACCGAGCCAGCGCATGCAGTGGGTCAGGCGCGCCGGGGCCAGGCGTACCTGGGCATAGCGGAAGCCCTTGCCGATCTCGCCCAGCACATCGCTGGCCGGTACCCGCAGGTTGTCGAAACGCAGTTGCCCGTGGCCGCCGGTGAAGCAGCTGTCCAGGGTATCCAGCTGGCGCTCGTGGATGATCCCTTCGCGCTGCATGTCGGACAGGAACATGGTCGCCGAGCCATCCTCCATGCGCGCCATGATGATCGCGAACCCGGCGCCGTCGGCCCCGGTGATTAACCACTTGCGGCCGTTGATAAGGTAATCGTCGCCATCGCGGGTGGCGGTGGTGCGCAGCATCGACGGATCTGACCCCGAGCCCGGCGCCGGTTCGGTCATGGCGAAGCACGAGCGCATGTGCCCCTGGACCAAGGGCCGCAGCCAGCGGTCCTTTTGCGCTTCGGTGGCCACCACGTCCATCAGGTGGATGTTGCCTTCGTCCGGGGCATGGATGTTCAGCGCCACCGGGCCCAGGGGCGAGTAGCCGGCCTCTTCGAAGACGATGGCCTTGGCTGCATGGCTCAGGCCC
>NZ_JABMCW010000136.1:0-13859 GCF_013179705.1 Pseudomonas sp. CM25
GCCTTTGGCCGCGATGCCGGGCGCTTTGGCCAGGTACTGGAAGGGATGCTCAGCGGCAACGCGGCAATCCAGGTGACCCGCGTGGAGGACGCAGACGCGCGTGCGCGGCTGGCCGAAATTGCCGAGCTGTTCCAGTTCGTCGCAGGCTCCGTGGACGAAATCCTTGAAACCTCGCCAGAACTGTTCCGCGTGCGCGAGGCGGCGGGGAATATATTCAGCTTGTCGCAGACCCTGCTCGACGAGGCTTCGCACCTGGCCAACGGTTTCGAGAACCTGGCCGGCGGCCGCACCCTCGACACCGTTGGCGGCTACGCGCTGGGCCTGCTGGCGTTGGCATCGATCATCCTGATCGGCCTGGTGATGGTGCGCACCACCAACCGCCAGCTGCGCGAGACGGCGGAAAAGAACGAACGCAACCAGCAGGCGATCATGCGCCTGCTCGACGAAATCGAAGAACTGGCCGATGGCGACCTGACCGTGACCGTATCGGTGACCGAGGACTTTACCGGGGCCATCGCCGACTCGATCAACTACTCCGTGGACCAGCTGCGCGACCTGGTTGCAACCATCAACCACAGCGCCGTGCAGGTCGCCGCCGCCGTGCAGGACACGCAGAACACCGCACGCCAGCTGGCCAAGGCCTCCGAGCACCAGGCCGCGCAGATCAGCGAGGCGTCCGAGGCGGTCGGCGACATGGTCGAATCGATCGACCGGGTTTCGGCGCATGCCTATGAATCGGCCAAGGTAGCCGAGCGCTCGGTGGCCATCGCCAACAAGGGCAACGAGGTGGTGCACAACACCATCAACGGCATGGACAACATTCGCGAACAGATCCAGGACACCGCCAAGCGGATCAAGCGCCTGGGCGAGTCTTCACAGGAAATCGGCGATATCGTCAGCCTGATCGACGACATTGCCGACCAGACCAACATCCTTGCCCTTAACGCTGCGATCCAGGCCTCGCTGGCCGGTGAGGCCGGCCGTGGCTTTGCCGTGGTCGCCGACGAGGTGCAGCGCCTGGCCGAACGCTCGTCGTCGGCCACCCGGCAGATCGAGGCGCTGGTGCGCACCATCCAGGCTGATACCAACGAGGCGGTGATATCCATGGAGCAGACCACCGCCGAAGTGGTCCGTGGCGCTCGCCTGGCCCAGGATGCCGGGGTGGCGCTGGCCGAGATCGAGGGGGTATCGCAGAACCTCGCCGACCTTATCCACAGCATTTCCGACGCCGCCCAGTTGCAGACCTCCTCGGCTGGGCAGATTTCCCACACCATGGCGGTGATCCAGCAGATTACCGCACAAACCTCCGCCGGCTCCGGCGCCACTGCCGACAGCATCCGCCACCTGGCCCGCATGGCCAGCGAGATGCGCCGTTCGGTGTCCGGTTTCACCCTGCCGCCACCTGCAGAGCCCAAATGAAGAGCTCGACCGAAACGCCGCGCCCGGCAATGCCCATTGCGTTGGCCAGTGTAAGCCCCGAGCGCCACGACACCGTGGCGCTGGCCTGGACCAAGGCCGCCATCCTCGATTGCCTGGGCCAGGCGCGTCAGGCGCTGGAGCGCTTTGCCGGCGAGCCGGGCGACCTGTCGATGCTCGCCTTCGTGGTCGACAACCTGCATCAGGTACACGGCTGCCTGCGCATGCTCGAATTGCGCGGCGCAACGCGGCTGGCCGAGGAACTTGAACTGTTCGCCAAGGCCCTGGCCGACGGCCAGGTCAGCCCGCGTGGTGACTGCCTGGGCGCGTTGTTCCGCGGCCTGGAGCAACTGCCTTCGTACCTTGAGCGCCTGCGCGGTGCGCGCCATGACCTGCCTCTGGTCATGCTGCCGCTGCTCAACCAGCTGCGCACCTGCCGCGGCATCGAACCGCTCGCCCAGGCCAGCCTGATCAGCGGCGCAGCGCAGCGCTTTGCCGGTGCCGACGATCTGGCCAACCTCGACCTGTCGCTGGGCAACTGGCGCGAGCAATTACAGGCCGGGCCTGGTCGCGATGCCCTGCGCTCGGTGGTGACCGCGCTGTGCGACGACCTGATGCGCATCAAGGAGCGCCTCGACCAGTTCGTGCGCAGTGACCGCCAGCACAGCGAACAGCTCGATGCTTTGCTGGCGCCACTGCGTCATGTGGCGGACACCTTGGCCGTGCTGGGTTTCCAGCAACCACGGCGGGTGATCATCGACCAGGTGCTGGCGCTTCAGGCCCTTGTCCTGGGCGAGCGGGCAGTGGACGACCCGGTGTTGATGGACGTGGCAGGTGCCCTGTTGTATGTCGAAGCCTCGCTCAATGGCATGGTTGGCCCGCTGGAAGAAAACGGCCAGGGCGGCCTGCCGGGCTCGGACCTGGTCGAGATTCGCCAACTGGTACTCAATGAGTCGTTGAACGTGCTGCAGCAGGCCAAGGACCTGATCGGCGATTGCCTGGAGTCTGGCTGGCCGCGGCAACGCCTGCAGCCCTTGCCGGGCCTGCTGCAGCAGATCCGTGGGGCCTTGGCGATGTTGACCCTGCCGACGGTGGCCGAGCTGTTCGCCGGTTGCGCCAACTATGTGCAGCGCTGGTTGCAGCACCTGGAGGAGGAGCCGCCTGCCGCTGAGCTGACCCACCTGGCCGAGGCGCTGAGCGCTGCCGAATGCTACTTGCAATGGCGCCTGGCCGACCCGCTGGCGGATGGCCAGCCGTTTGTCGACATGGCGCGTGCCAGCCTGGCGGCGCTGGGCGTGCATTGTGCCGTCCCAGATGCCGACTGCGACACTGACGGCAGCGGCGATGGCATTGATGACGAGCTGCGCGAAGTGTTCCTCGACGAGGCCGGTGAACTGCTGCCGGAGATCGAGCGGCACTGGCTGCGTTGGCGTGCCGACAACCAGCAGCGCGAGGCGCTGGCTGAAGTGCGTCGCGCACTGCATACCCTCAAAGGCAGTGGGCGCATGGTCCACGCCGAAGCGGTGGCCGAACTGGCCTGGGGCGCCGAACACCTGCTGAGCCGGGTCCTGGAAGGGCGTAGCCTGCTCAGCCCGGAAGGCGTGGTGGCCTTGCAGCAGGTGTTCGTCCACCTGCCCGACCTGCTGGCCGACTTTGCCGTCGGCCAGTTGCCGCAACTGACCGAGATCGAACAGCTGGCCGGGCACCTGCATGCGCTGGCCGAAAACGACGCGCCGGCGCCTGCCGATGTCGACGGCCTCGACCCGCAACTGCTGGATATCTTCCGCACTGAGGCACAAGGCCACCTGGCCAGCCTTGACGCTTTCCTGGAAGGTGCCGATGGCCACGACACACTGGTCAGCGACGGCCTGCAGCGCGCCTTGCACACGCTCAAGGGCAGTGCCGCCATGGCCGGGGTGATGCCGGTCGCCGAACTGGCCACCGCCTTCGACCGCCTGGCCCGTGAGTACAAAGGCCATCAATTGCCCGTGCAAATGGCCGAAATCGAGTGGCTAAAGGCAGCGCGCGGGCTGTTCCAGGCTGGCCTTGCGCAACTCGACAGCACGCCGCTGGCGGCTATCCCCGGTGCTGCGGAGCTGATCGAGCAGGTCGGCCAGGCGGTCGACGGGCGCCTGGCCAGCTTGCATGACGATGGCCTGCAGCAGATGCAGGGCGCCAAGCGCGACCCGCAGGGTGTCGCCAGCTTCCTGGCCCAGGCCATGGATACCCTGCTCAATGCCGAGTCGATGCTGTCGCGCTGGCAGCAACAGCCCGGCCAGCGTGACGCACTGGACATCCTGCTCGACGAAATGACCAGCCTGGGTCACGCCGCGCACCTGGCCGACCTGTGGCAGATGGACGACGTCTGCGAGGCCTTGCTCGACCTGTACGGCGCGGTGGAAGAGGGCAGCCTGCCGGCCGATGGACGCTTCTTCGCCCAGGCGCAGCAGGCGCATGAAGCCCTGCTGGACATGCTCGACGAAGTGGCAGCCGGGCAGGATATTCCGCCCCGTCCCGAGCTGGTCGACAGCTTGCGCAACCTGCTGGACCAAGCCCTGGCGCCGGATGCCACCGGGTTGGTGGGCATCGACACGGTCACACCGTTGCACCCGGACATGGACCTGGCCGATACCCTGGGACTGGGGGGGGCGCATGGCCCTTTGTTGCCCGAGTTGGCCGAGCCGCTGAGCGAAGAGCCGGAAAGCCCTGGCGAAGAGTTGCTGGAAGTGTTCCTCGAAGAAAGCTCGGATATCGTCGAGAGCGCCGCGGCAGCCCTGGCGCGCTGGCAGGCCGACCCGCGCAGCAGTGTCGAGGTGGACAACCTGATGCGCGACCTGCACACCCTCAAGGGGGTGGCGCGCATGGTCGAGATTGCGCCTATCGGCGACCTGGCCCACGAACTGGAGTTTCTCTACGAGCTGTTGGCCGCTGGCCGGCTGCCGCCGAGCGCGCCGCTGTTCGCACTGCTGCAGAACTGCCATGACCGCCTGGCGCACATGCTCGATGCCGTGCGCCTTGGGCAGCCGCTGCACGCCGCCACGGCACTGATCGACTACATTCGCAATTTCAGCAGCGCGGCCCTGACTGACAGCGCTGCCGGTCAGGGGCCGCTTGAAGCCGCCGCCAATGATGTACCTGCGGCTGCTCCGGAGCGGGCGCCAGGTGACATGGTCAAGGTCGATGCCGAGTTGCTCGACGGCCTTGGCAACCTGGCGGGCGAACATTCGATCATCCGCGGGCGCATCGAGCAGCAGGTCAATGACGCGCAGTTCGCGCTCAACGAGATGGAAACCACGCTGGAGCGCATGCGCGACCAGTTGCTGCGCCTGGATATCGAAACCCAAGGGCGGATCTCCAGCCGCCAGCAGTTCGAAGGGGATGCCTACGACGACTTCGACCCGTTGGAAATGGACCGCCATTCGCAGCTGCAGCAGCTGTCGCGGGCCTTGTTCGAATCCGCCTCGGACCTGCTTGACCTGAAGGAAACCCTGGCCCAGCGCGCCCAGGAGGCCTCCAGCCTGCTGCAGCAGCAGGCGCGGGTGAACAGCCAGTTGCAAGAAGGCCTGACTGCTACCCTGATGGTGCCTTTCGAACGTCTGGTGCCGCGCTTGCAGCGGGTGGTGCGGCAGGTGGCGAGCGAGCTGGGCAAGCAAGTGGAGCTGGTGGTCGGTAACGCCGAAGGCGAACTGGACCGCAGTGTGCTCGAGCGCATGGTGGCGCCGCTGGAGCACATGCTGCGCAACGCTGTCGACCATGGCCTGGAAAGCCGCGAAATGCGCCTGGCGGCCGGAAAGCCTGAGCAAGGTACCATTCACCTGAACTTGCTCCACGAAGGCGCCGACATCGTTATCGAAATGACCGATGACGGTGCCGGCGTGCCTCTGGAAGCGGTACGGCGCAAAGCCATCAAGCGCGGTTTGCTGGACCCGCAGGCGCGCTTGAGCGATCACGAGATCCTGCAGTTCATCCTGCGCCCGGGGTTCTCCACCGCCGAGAAAATCACCCAGATCTCCGGGCGCGGTCTGGGCATGGACGTGGTGCACGAGGAGGTCAAGCAACTGGGTGGCTCGATGAGCATCGAGTCGGCCCAGGGCAAGGGTGCGCGCTTCCTTATCCGCCTGCCGTTCACCGTGTCGATCAACCGGGCGTTGATGGTGCATCTGGGTGAGGAGCAGTACGCCATTCCGCTGAATACCATCGAGGGCATTGTCCGCGTGCCGCCAGCAGAGCTCGCCGCTTGCTATGAGCTGGACACGCCGCGTTATGTCTATGCCGGTCACGACTACCAGCTGCGCTACCTGGGCGAGTTGCTGCAAGGCCTGCCGCGCCCGGCATTGCTGGGGCAGAGCGTACCGCTGCCGGTGCTGCTGGTGCATTCCAAGGAGCAGTCATTCGCCATCCAGGCCGACAGCCTGTCGCCCAGCCGCGAGATCGTGGTGAAGAGCCTGGGCCCGCAGTTTGCTGCGGTTGCCGGGTTGTCGGGGGCGACGTTGCTGGGCGATGGCCGGGTAGTGCTTATTCTCGATCTGCTTGGCCAGCTGCGCGGCCAGCAGCGACGCCTGGCCCGCCTGCCCGGCGGTGGCCCGCAGCGCCAGCTGCTTGGCCCGGCACCGCGCCGGGCACTGCTGGTAATGGTGGTGGACGACTCGGTCACGGTGCGCAAGGTAACCAGCCGCCTGCTGGAGCGCCACGGCATGAGTGTGCTGACCGCCAAGGACGGCGTCGACGCCATGGCCCTGCTGGAAGAGCACCGGCCGGATGTATTGCTGCTGGATATCGAGATGCCGCGCATGGACGGTTTTGAGGTGGCCACCCGCATTCGGCGTGACGCGCGGCTCAAAGACCTGCCGATCATCATGATCACCTCGCGTACCGGGCAGAAGCACCGCGATCGCGCCATGGCCATCGGGGTCAATGAATACCTGGGCAAACCGTATCAGGAATCGCTGCTGTTGCAGAGCATCGCGCACTGGAGCTCGACCCATGCTTGAACTGATCGCCGGCCAGCGCAGCAGCCTGACCGGGTTGTTGCTGCCCTTGGGTGACCGCACCCTGGTGTTGCCTAATGTGGCGGTTGCCGAATTGAGCGGCCAGCGCAACCTGGTGTGCCAACCTGGCGAGCCGGCCTGGCACCTGGGCTGGATCGACTGGCGCCAGCAGCGTCTGCCGCTGGTCGGGTTCGAGGCGGCTTGTGGCGGCGAAACGCCGTGCGGCGAGCGTGCGCGTGTGGTGGTGCTCAATGCGTTGGGCGACACCGGCTTGCGCTATCTGGCGTTGTTGCTGCAGGACATCCCGCGCTCGTGCAAGCTCGACAGCCAGCTGAATTATGTGGATGTGGCGCTGGGTCGCCTTGAGCTGGCGGCCGTGCAGGTGGGTGAGCAGGTGGCACGGGTGCCGGACCTGGTGGCACTGGAAAGGCTGGTGCGTGACGCAGACCTGCAACCTGACCTTGGGTAAGATTACCCGCGAAAGGGCCGCAACAGACATCATCAGGAACCCAGCCCGGCTCGGGAGGTCTGTGTTTGCATGTATTACGGTGAACGCTTCAACGCCTGGACCCACCTGGTCGGTGCCGTCCTGGCCTGTATCGGTGCCATCTGGCTGATCGTGGTTGCGGGCCTGCAAGGCGACCCCTGGAAGATCGTCAGCTTCTCCATCTACGGCAGTACATTGCTGTTGCTGTACAGCGTTTCCACCCTGTACCACAGCACCCGTGGCCGGGCGAAAGTGATCATGCGCAAGCTCGATCACCTGTCGATCTACCTGCTGATTGCCGGCAGCTACACGCCGTTTTGCCTGGTCAGCCTGCGCGGCCCCTGGGGCTGGAGCCTGTTCGGCGTGGTCTGGGCGCTGGCGGTGCTCGGCATGCTGCAGGAGATCAAACCGCGCAGCGAAGCGCGCATCCTGTCGATCATCATCTATGCCGTGATGGGCTGGATCGTGCTGGTGGCGGTCAAGCCTTTGCTGCGCTCGCTGGGCGTCGCCGGCTTTGCCTGGCTGGCCGCCGGCGGCGTGCTGTACACCGTGGGCATCATATTCTTTGCCCTGGACAGCCGCCTGCGCCACGCGCACGGCATCTGGCACCTGTTCGTGATCGCAGGCAGCCTGATGCACTTCGTGGCGGTGTCGTTCTATGTGCGCTAGTTAAAAGTCGCCCCACAACTGCTGGGCGACAGACAGCGCCACCACTGGCGCGGTCTCGGTGCGCAGCACGCGGGGGCCAAGGCGCGCAGCGTGGAAGCCGGCCGCCTTGGCCTGGTCGACTTCGGCCTCGCTCAAACCGCCTTCGGGGCCGATCAGGAAGGCCAGGGTTGCCGGTTTTTCATGGCTGGTGAGCGGTTCTGCCACCGGGTGCAGGACCAGTTTCAAATCCGCATTGCTGCTGCCCAGCCATTCGGCCAGGGTCAGCGGCGGGTGGATGACGGGCAGGGTCGAGCGGCCGCATTGTTCGCAGGCACTGATCGCCACCTGGCGCCAGTGGGCCAGGCGCTTGTCGGCGCGTTCATCCTTCAGGCGCACTTCGCAGCGTTCGCTGACGATGGGGGTGATTTCGTTGGCGCCCAGCTCGGTGGCCTTCTGGATCGCCCAGTCCATGCGCTCGCCGCGCGACAGGCCCTGGCCAAGGTGGACGTGCAGCGGTGAGTCGGCCTGGCCGGCGAAGGCCTGGTCGAGGTTGACGCGCACGGTCTTCTTGCCCACTTCGAGCAGCTGGCCGAGGTATTCCTGGCCGCTGCCGTCGAACAGTTGCACGGCGTCGCCGGCGGCCATGCGCAGCACGCGGCCGATGTAGTGGGCCTGGGCTTCGGGCAGGTCGTGCTGGCCAATGCTCAGGGGGGCGTCGATGAAGAAGCGGGACAGTCTCATGGATCAGCTCGGACGGAATGGGCTCATGTGACACTGTGGGAGCGGGTTCACCCGCGAATGCGGCGGCGAATCCACTATCGCATTCGCGGGTAAACCCGCTCCCACAGGGTTTGGTGGCAGGCTTGCGGGAGTTAACCCGGGTCGCGGAAGTCAGGGTGGAAGTTTGCGGGAACCGCCACGCTGACGCTATCACGGGTGGCGATGTCGATGCCTTCGCTGGCCACTTCGGCGAGGAAGTCGATCTGCTCCGGGGTGATTACATACGGTGGCAGGAAATACACCACGCTGCCCAGCGGGCGCAACAAGGCGCCACGGCTCAAGGCATGCTTGAACACTTTCAGGCCACGGCGCTCCTGCCAGGGGTAGGCGACTTTGCCAGCCTTGTCCTTGACCATTTCGATTGCCAGGGCCATGCCGGTCTGGCGGATCTCGGCCACGTGCGGGTGATCGGCCAGGTGAGCAGTGGCCGTGGCCATGCGCGTGGCCAAGGGCTTGTTGGCCTCGATCACGTTGTCCTGTTCGAAGATATCCAGGGTCGCCAGCGCCGCCGCGCACGCCAGCGGGTTGCCGGTGTAGCTGTGCGAGTGGAGAAACGCGCGCAAGGTCGGGTAGTCGTCGTAGAAGGCCTGGTACACCTTGTCGGTGGTCAGGCAGGCGGCCAGCGGCAGGTAGCCGCCGGTCAAGGCCTTGGACAGGCACAGGAAATCTGGCCGAATGCCGGCCTGCTCACAGGCGAACAAGGTGCCGGTGCGGCCGAAGCCTACGGCAATTTCGTCGTGGATCAGGTGCACGTCGTAGCGGTCGCAGGCTTCGCGCAGCAGCTTGAGGTAGACCGGGTGGTACATGCGCATGCCGCCCGCGCCCTGGATCAGCGGTTCTATAATCACGGCGCTGATCGAGGCGTGGTGCTCGGCCAGGGTCTGCTCCATTACCTGGAACATGTTGCGCGAGTGCTCCTCCCAACCCATGCCCTCGGGGCGCAGGTAGCAGTCGGGGCTCGGTACCTTGATGGTGTCGAGCAGCAGCGCCTTGTAGGTTTCAGTGAACAGCGGCACGTCGCCCACCGACATCGCGGCGATGGTTTCGCCGTGGTAGCTGTTGGTCAGGGTGACAAAGCGCTTCTTGTCCGGTTTGCCGACGTTCTGCCAGTAGTGGAAGCTCATCTTCAGCGCCACTTCGATGCACGACGAACCGTTGTCGGCATAAAACACCCGATCCAGCCCGGCCGGGGTCATGGCCACCAGGCGCTCGGACAGCTCGATCACCGGCTGGTGGCTGAAACCTGCCAGGATCACATGCTCCAGCTGGTCGACCTGGTCCTTGATGCGCTGGTTGATGCGCGGGTTGGCATGGCCGAACACGTTGACCCACCAGCTGCTCACCGCATCCAGGTAGCGCTTGCCTTCGAAGTCTTCCAGCCACACGCCTTCACCGCGCCTGATCGGGATCAGCGGCAGCTGCTCGTGGTCTTTCATCTGGGTGCAGGGGTGCCACAGGACCTTCAGGTCGCGTTGCATCCACTGATCATTGAGGCCCATCGGCACTTCTCCTGGCTTTGCGGCGTGGTTCGACCGCGTAAGCCTAAGCAATGCCGCAGGGCAGGACAACCGCTGCCGTTCAATGGCGCTGTGTGCCGGTCCATTCAAGCTTGCGGATGTGCACGGTACCGGCCTGCGAAGTGGAGATGGTCAGGCGGCGGAACGGCCCGTCGATCACCTGGTGGTAGGGCTGCGTGGCGATGGGGCCGGGGCGCAGGTCGCGAAAGCCGCTGCCCTCAAGTGTGAGCCAGTAGAAGTTGCGTGGTGCCGGTGCGATCAGGTCGTAGTTGTGGTTCCCGGCATCGAACAGCATGTGCAGGTCGTCACCGAGGAAGTCGCTGACCACGTAGTATTCCAGCCGCAGGCACTCGACCTCCTGGGCGAAGGCGATTTCCACATCGCTGTGTTCGCCGATGACCAGCTCGGTGCCGTCCTCACCCTTGAACGCCTCATGAAAGCCGCTGGATGAAGTGCTGTTGGAGCGGATACTCAGCCCGGAGGGCGTGAGCAGGGTCTGCTTGTGCGGCAACGACTGGCGGTCAACTTGCTGGAAATGCTCTTCGAACATCATCTGCGTGCCCTCCTGGCGGGCTTCTGGCCATCTTCGCCAGCATCGCCTGCTGCCGTGTGAAACGGCTACTGGCAAAAATGTCAGTTGCCTAAAGCACTTGATGTCACTGCGCTGGCAGGGTTGGCGGAGGTGACGTATTCTTAACGCATCTCCCCGGGGCATTCCTGCCTCTCCCGTCTCTGCAACTTTTTACTCGGAGTTCGCCATCATGGCTGCTGCTTGGGTGCGCCTGTGCGCGTTGGTATTGATCGGTGTGTCCAGCGGCGCCGCGCTGGCAAAGGACAAGACACCCACAGCTATTGTGGTGGGCGGCGGCCTGGCGGGCCTGACAGCGGCTTACGAGCTGCAGAACAAAGGCTGGCAGGTGACCTTGCTGGAAGCCAAGGCGGGCATGGGCGGGCGCTCGGGCCTTGCCACCAGCGAGTGGATCGGTAACGCCAAGGCGCAGCCAGTGCTCAACCAGTACATTGACCGTTTCAAGCTTGAAACACTGCCGGCGCCCGAGTTCGTGCGTACCCCCGGTTACCTGATCGACGGCGAGTACTTCAGCGCCACTGACCTGGCCACCAAGCAACCGGCCACCGCCGAGGCGCTCAAGCGCTACGAGAAGACCCTCGACGACCTGGCACGCTCGATCGACGACCCGATGAACCCGCAGGCGACCAGCACGCTGTTCGCCCTCGACCAGATCAACGTTTCCAGCTGGCTGGACAAACTGCAACTGCCGGCCACCGCCCGTCAGCTGGTGAACCAGCAGATCCGTACCCGCTACGATGAGCCGTCGCGCCTGTCGCTGCTGTACTTCGCCCAGCAGAACCGTGTGTACCGCGGCGTCAGCGACCGCGACCTGCGCGCCGCGCGCCTGCCGGGTGGCAGCCCGGTGCTGGCCCAGGCTTTCGTCAAGCAGCTCAAGACCATCAAGACCAGCTCGCCGGTGACCGCCATTGTCCAGGACAAGGACGGCGTCACGGTCAAGGTTGGCAGTGTCGGTTATCAGGCCGATTACCTGGTACTGGCCGTGCCGCTGCGCGCGCTGGCCAAGATCCAGATGACCCCGGGGCTGGACGGCCAGCACGTGGCGGCGCTGAAGGGCACCAACTATGGCTGGCGCGACCAGCTGATGCTGAAGTTCAAGACGCCAGTGTGGGAAAGCCGCGCACGCATGTCGGGTGAAATCTTCAGTAATGCCGGCCTGGGCATGCTGTGGATCGAGCCTGCGCTGAAGGGTGGCGCCAACGTGGTGATCAACCTGTCCGGTGATAATGCCCGCCTGCTGCAGGCCTTCGGCGACAAGCAGATGGTCGACCAGGTGCTGATCCGCCTGCACGCGTTCTACCCGCAGGCACGTGGTGCGTTCACTGGCTACGAGGTCAAGCGTTACAGCGTCGACGCCGGTACCGGCGGCGCCTACCTGGCCTATGGCCCGGGGCAGATCAGCAAATACTGGCGCCTGTGGGAGCGCCCGGTGCAGCGTATCACCTTTGCCGGCGAGCACACCGATGCCTTGTACCCGGGCACCCTGGAAGGCGCCCTGCGCAGTGGCCAGCGCGCCGCCAGCCAGGCGCAGGACCTGCTGGCCGGCAAGTCGTTCGACCCGGCCAAAGCGGTACCGGTTGCAGCGGCCGCAGCCGGAGCTGCAGCAGCCAAGGACAGCAAGGGCGGGTTCTTCTCCAATATGTTCGGCGGCTCGTCCGACAAGGCTGACAAGGCACCTGCAAAGCCAGAGCTCAAGCAGGTCGATGAGGCCAAACAGGACAAGCCTGGCTTCTTCAAGCGCCTGTTTGGTGGGGATGACAAGCCTGAAGTGAAGGCGGAGCCCATCGCCAAGGCTGAGGAAGTGGTACCGGCAGTTGCGCCTGTGCCTGCTCCTCAAGTCGCGCCGGCCGCAGTGGTCAAGGAAGCGTCGGCCAAGCCTGCGGCGATCAAGGCTGCACCGGTCAAGCATGCCCCGGCGCACAAACCGGCGCACAAACCTGCCGAGCCCAAGAAGGCCACTGCCAAGTCCGAGCCTGCCAAGAAAGCCGTGGTCAATAGCCAGGCTAAAGCAGGCTGATGCAGGGACAGTTCCGGCCTTTTCGCGGCGGTCGACGCCTCGAAGAGGCCGGCACTGGCAAGCGCACTCTCTCCGTCTATTGTTAATGTTTCCTTAATGGGCAGCTCAGAGAATAAATATCGTATTTCTCGATAATCCGAAGCAGTTTTTTCCGCTTTTATTCGATACGTTACGCGCTAATCTGTGCACAGCTTTCACGGGGAAACACGCCAACATGCAACTGCGCAATTCACCTTCTCGCTACGGCGTGGTCAGCATCGTCCTGCACTGGGGCGTGGCGCTGGCAGTCTTCGGCCTGTTTGGCCTGGGCCTGTGGATGGTCGGCCTCGACTATTACAGCCCATGGCGCAAAGCCGGCCCGGACTTGCACAAAAGCATTGGCCTGGTGCTGCTGGCAGTGATGCTGCTGCGTGTGCTCTGGCGCTTCATCAGCCCACCACCACCAGCTCCGGCCAACCACGGCGCATTCACCCGCCTGGCGGCCAAGCTCGGCCATCTGGCTCTGTACATCGGCCTGTTTGCGGTGATGGCGGCCGGTTACCTGATTTCCACCGCCGACGGTGTTGGCATTCCGGTGTTCGGGTTGTTCGAAGTCCCGGCACTGGTCAGCGATCTGCCCGACCAGGCGGATGTGGCTGGCGTGATCCATCTCTGGCTGGCCTGGGGCCTGGTGATTTTTGCCGTGCTGCATGCCCTGGCAGCGTTCAAGCACCATTTCATCGACCGTGACGCGACCCTGACCCGTATGCTGGGCCGCAAAGCTTGACTCTCAACCTCAATTGCAAAGGAAGGAAGTAAGGATGTTGAAAAAGACTTTTGCCGCTCTGGCGCTCGGTACCGCTCTGCTCTCCGCTGGCCAGGCCATGGCTGCCGAGTACAAGATCGACAAGGAAGGCCAGCACGCGTTCGTCGACTGGAAGATCAGCCACCTGGGCTACAGCTTCATTCACGGTACCTTCAAGGACTTCGACGGCAACTTCAGCTGGGACAGCGCCAAGCCTGAAGCCAGCAAGATCAGCGTCGACCTGAAAACCGCCAGCCTGTGGTCGAACCACGCCGAGCGTGACAAGCACATCGCCAGCGCCGACTTCCTCGATGTGAAGAAGTACCCGGAAGCCAAGTTCGTTTCCACCAGCGTCAAGTCGACTGGCGACAAGACTGCTGACGTGACTGGCGACCTGACCATGCACGGCGTGACCAAGCCGGTCACTTTCAAGGCCACCTTCAACGGTGAAGGCAAGGACCCATGGGGCGGCGAGCGCGCTGGCTTCAACGCCACCACCACGCTGAACCTGAACGACTTCGGCATCAAAGGCCCGGGCGCGACCTCGCAGACCCTGGACCTGGATATCAGTGTTGAAGGCGTGAAGCAGAAGTAACTATTGCTCGGCAATAAAAAACGCCGCCCATTGGGCGG
>NZ_JABMCW010000137.1:0-13839 GCF_013179705.1 Pseudomonas sp. CM25
TCAACGAACAGCACCAGCTGAGTGCGTGCCAGCAACGCACCCCGGCCCTGTGCCTGCATGGCGTGCACGACCCGGTGGTGATCCCGTCCATGGGCCGCACCGCCTTCGAGTACCTGAACACCTGGGGCGTCGCCGCCCGCTGGCAGGAATACCCGATGGAGCACGAAGTGGTGGTCGAGGAGTTGAACGACGTCCACGAGTGGCTGGCCATGCAACTGCAATAAGCAGAAGCCGCCTGTAGTTGTAGGGCTATTCCACTACGCCGAGCCTGATTCTTGCTTTACACTGCCCGGCGTACATTCCTTAATCAGTTGATGAGACGATCGTGCTCAAGGCACTCAAGAAAATATTCGGCAAGGGAGACGCCGCGCCACAGGCCGTCGCTCCTGCTGCCAGTGCAACGCCGCCTGCGCCCGCGCCCACCGAGGCGCGGCCTGCGCCTACCCCGGCCGCACCGCGCGCCAATCCCACCCCTGCGGCTGAACAGCCTGCCGCTGTGACACCTGCGGTCGAAAAGCCGGTCAATGCCAAACCGCGCCGCGAGCGCAAACCCAAGCCGCAGGCCAGCCTGTGGAAGCTGGAAGACTTCGTGGTCGAGCCGCAGGAAGGCAAGACCCGCTTCCACGACTTCAAGCTGTCCAACGAGGTGATGCACGCCATCCACGACCTGGGCTTCCCGTACTGCACGCCGATCCAGGCCCAGGTGCTGGGCTACACCCTGCGTGGCCAGGACGCCATCGGCCGGGCCCAGACCGGTACTGGCAAGACTGCGGCATTCCTGATTTCGATCATTTCCCAGCTGCAGCAGACGCCACCACCCAAAGAACGCTACATGGGCGAGCCGCGTGCGCTGATCATCGCCCCCACCCGCGAGCTGGTGGTGCAGATCGCCAAGGACGCCGCAGCGCTGACCAAGTACACCGGCCTGAACGTGATGAGCTTTGTCGGCGGCATGGAATTCGACAAACAGCTCAAGGCCCTGGAAGCGCGCCACTGCGACATCCTGGTCGCCACCCCTGGCCGCCTGCTGGACTTCAACCAGCGCGGCGAGGTGCACCTGGACATGGTCGAGGTGATGGTGCTGGACGAGGCCGACCGCATGCTCGACATGGGCTTCATCCCGCAGGTGCGCCAGATCATTCGCCAGACGCCGCCAAAAAGCGAGCGCCAGACCCTGCTGTTCTCGGCCACCTTCACCGAAGACGTGATGAACCTGGCCAAGCAATGGACCACCAACCCGGCCATCGTCGAGATCGAGCCGGAGAACGTGGCCAGCGAAACGGTCGAGCAGCACGTGTATGCGGTGGCCGGCAGCGACAAGTACAAGCTGCTGTACAACCTGGTGACCCAGAACAAGTGGGAACGGGTGATGGTGTTTGCCAACCGCAAGGACGAAGTGCGGCGCATCGAGGAAAAGCTGGTGCGCGACGGCATCAATGCCGCCCAGTTGTCGGGCGACGTGCCGCAGCACAAGCGTATTCGAACCCTGGAAAACTTCCGCGAAGGTCGGGTCACGGTGCTGGTGGCCACTGACGTGGCAGGGCGTGGCATTCATATCGATGGCATCAGCCACGTGATCAACTTCACCCTGCCCGAGGATCCGGACGACTACGTGCACCGTATCGGCCGTACCGGACGCGCGGGGGCTGATGGCGTGTCGATCAGCTTTGCCGGTGAGGATGATTCGTATCAGTTGCCGGGGATCGAGGAGCTGCTGGGGCGCAAGATCAAGTGCGAGATGCCGCCGGATGAGCTACTCAAGCCGGTGCCGCGCAAGCATCACTGATTGCCTGAATGCCAACGCCGCCCTTGTAGGAGCGGCCTTGTGTCGCGAAAGGGCCGCACAGCGGCCCCAGCAATTCATGCATTAATGCTGACATCCTGGGGCCGCTGCGCGGCCCTTTCGCGACACAAGGCCGCTCCTACATGGGATCGGCGCAGCCTTGACTACCAGCGCCCGGCAGCGTCCTGGTCACTCTGCCTGCCTTCCACCCACCTCGGCCCTTCCTGGGTAGTTTCCTTCTTCCAGAACGGCGCGCGGGTCTTCAGGTAGTCCATGATGAAATCGCAGGCCTCGAATGCGGCCTGCCGATGGGCACTGGCGACACCGACGAACACGATCGGCTCGCCCGGCTCCAGCGCCCCGATGCGATGCAGCACCTCCACCTTCAGCAGCGGCCAGCGCTGCTCGGCCTCGACCACGATCTTGGCCAGGGCCTTCTCGGTCATGCCCGGGTAGTGCTCGAGGAACATCCCCGCCACATCGCGCCCATCATTGAAGTCCCGCACATAGCCGACAAACCCGACCACCGCGCCCACACCCACGTTGGCCGCATGCATGGCATTCACCTCGGCCCCAGGGTCGAACGCGCCTTCCTGCACTCGCACTGCCATGTTCAGCCTCCGGTCACCGGTGGGAAGAACGCCACTTCATCGCCGTCTTCCAAGGGCTCATCGAGCTTGCACAGCTCTTCATTGCGCGCGCACATCAGGTTCTGCTCGGCCAGTACCGCGTAACGCTCGCCCTTGGCCACCAGCGCCTGGCGCACATCGTCGAGCACCTGGAACGCGCCCTCCACCTGTTCGGCATCCACGTCCAGCTGCTCACGGTAACGGGCGAAGTACATCACCTTGACCTTCATCACGCCTCCACCTTGTAGTGGCCGCTCTTGCCGCCGAGCTTTTCCAGCAGGCGCACCTGCTCGATGACCATGCCCTTGTCCACCGCCTTGCACATGTCATAGATCGTCAGCGCGGCGACACTGGCGGCGGTCAGCGCTTCCATCTCGACGCCGGTCTGCCCGGCCAGCTTGCAGCGGGCGACGATGCGCACGGCGTCCTCGCCCTCGGCGCTGAGCTCGACCTTGACGCTGGTCAGCATCAGCGGGTGGCACAGCGGGATCAGGTCGCTGGTCTTCTTCGCCGCCTGGATCCCGGCAATGCGCGCCACGGCGAACACGTCGCCCTTGGGGTGCTCACCGTCGACGATCATCTGCAAGGTCTGCGGCAGCATGCGCACCCGCGCTTCGGCAATGGCCTCACGCTCGGTCACCGCCTTTTCAGTGACGTCGACCATGTTGGCCCGGCCCTGGGAATCAAGATGTGTCAGCACTGCTCTGCTCCTGTGAGGGGAACTCGCAGTGTAAACCTGTGGGTCAGGTTTGAGCAGAGGTATGTGTCGGCAGGCCCGGCCTCTTCGCGGGCACGCCCGCTCCCACAGGGTCCTCACCGCCTTGAATCAAGTGGAGATCCTGTGGAAGCGGGCGTGCCCGCGAAAAGGCCGGGCAGTGATCTGCCCGGCTGCATGGTTTTACAGATGCGACTCGGCGTACTCGGCCAGCACCGAGCGTGGCACCCCTTGCAGGGTCAGGTGCACGCCGTGGGGGAAGTCCTTGAAGCGCTCGGTCAGGTAAGTCAGGCCCGAGCTGGTCGCGGACAGGTAAGGGGTATCGATCTGCGCCAGGTTGCCAAGGCAGACCACCTTGGACCCGGAGCCGGCACGGGTGATGATGGTCTTGATCTGGTGCGGCGTAAGGTTCTGGCACTCGTCGATCAGGATCAGGCTCTGCTGGAAGCTGCGACCGCGAATGTAGTTGAGCGACTTGAACTGCAACGGTACCCGCTCGAGGATGTACTCGACACTGCCATGCGTGCTTTCGTCATCCATGTGCAAGGCTTCGAGGTTGTCGGTGATCGCGCCCAGCCAAGGCTCCATCTTCTCCGCTTCGGTGCCCGGCAGGAAGCCGATTTCCTGGTCCAGCCCCTGCACGCTGCGGGTGGCAATGATGCGCCGGTAGCGCTTGCTGACCATGGTCTGCTCGATGGCTGCGGCCAGCGCCAGAATGGTCTTGCCCGAGCCGGCAGGGCCGGTCAGGTTGACCAGGTGAATATCCGGGTCAAGCAGGGCGAAGAGTGCCAGGCTCTGATGGATGTCGCGTGGCTTCAGGCCCCAGGCTTCCTGGTGCAACAGGGGCTCCTGATGCAGGTCGAGCAACAGCAGCTCATCGTTGCGGATGCCCTTGATCCAGCCGACGAAGCCTTGCTCATCGATGATGAATTCGTTGATGTGGACGGCCGGCAGGTTGTCGATCATCTGCACCCGATGCCAGGTACGCCCCCGCTCCTGACGGGTATCGACCTTGCTCACCCGGTCCCAGAACGAGCCAGTGACCGAGTGGTAGCCCTTGGACAGCAAGGACACGTCATCGACCAGCTGGTCGGTGCTGTAATCCTCGGCCGCAATCCCGCAAGCGCGCGCCTTCAGGCGCATGTTGATGTCTTTGGTGACCAGCACCACGTCCAGGTCGCTGCGCCGAGCCCGTACTTCAAGCAGCTGGTTGATGATGATGTTGTCGTTGAGGTTTTCCGGCAGCAGCCTGTTCGGCTCGTTGCGCGGCGTCATCAGGATGGACAGGAAGCCCTTGGGCCCGCTCTTGCCACGCTGAATCGGCACGCCCTGCTCGACATCGCTGGGCGAGGCGTCGCCCAGGGTCTGGTCGATCAGGCGGATGGCTTGGCGGCATTCAGCGGCGATGGTCTGTTTGCCCGTCTTGAGCTTGTCGAGTTCCTCCAGCACCGTCATCGGCAGGGCGACGTGGTGCTCCTCGAAGTTGAGCAATGCGTTGGGGTCGTGAATCAGGACGTTGGTATCGAGCACATAGAGGATTGGCTTGCTGGAGGAAGGGTTGCGTCCTTGGTCATCCATACTCGGTCACCTTATGTCGAAGCCACACGGCGTGGTCTGTTACGCCGCAAAGTGACTACCGTCTCCCCGTATCCGCGTTGTTACGGGCGGGAAGCGAACCTGCCTAGGTGGGCCTGGATGACGCCACCTGTGCTGCAGGAATCGGCTGTCTGGTTTCTTCATACCGCAAAAGCCATGACCGGAAAAAGCATTTTTACGAGATTTTGAAGTTTATTTTTCCGATTGACGATGAGGCCTTGGCGCGGACGCCAGAGGGGACTACATTCAAAAGTCATACCCTCTATTCGGCATATCCATATTCCCGGCAATCCTGCCAGCCGATACCGCTCTGCGCGGTGCTGCGCAGCAACCATTCCACTGCCGGCTGGGCCTTGGGCAGGCTGTCATGGAACTGGATCACGCCCTTGCGCCACAGCAACATCAAGGTCAACACCCGCTGCGCAGAGGCCTGGGCACTCAACGCGCCATCATCCTGGGCATCGATATCCCACAATGACACGCGCAACTGCTGGCTGGCCATGAACGACTCGCCGTCAGCCCGGCGCTGGCCATAGGGCGGCCGGAACAACGGCACATACTGCGCTGGCAGGTCGGCTTGCACCCGCGCCTGACTACGCCGCAGCGAATCCTGCCAGTCCGTCCACTGCGCGTGGGAGCGGTATTCCCAGCCCTGGATACCCACACACTGACCGTCGTAGAGCTGGCGCAAGGCATTGGCCGGCCCCGCGTCACGCCGTTGCTGCAGGCGGTTGCCGAGCACAAAGAAGGTACCTTGGAGTTTCTGTCTGCGCAGGTAGTCGGTGAGCAGGTCAGTGCTGCCACTGTCCGGCCCGGGGCCACCGACGAAAGTCAGCAGGAACATGCGGTCATTCAGTTCATCACCATTACGCTCACGGGGGGACAGCCGCTCCACCTCGCTGCTGGTCTGCGGCAGCAACGCCGCCTTGCGCAGTTGTTCATCCAGGTAACGAACATGGAACTGATGGCTAGGCTCGACCCATCCTGCATAGAACGTGCCTACATCTGCGGCGAAAGTAGCTGCTTGCGTGCGCAAATCAGCCATCGAAGCTACCGGGTAGCAGAACGACGCATCCTGCTCGCAACTGCGCTGCGCCTGCTGATAGCCCTGCCACAATCGCTGCCACAGCCGCGCCCGAACCAGGCGTACCTTTTGCAGGTTGATCTGCCGTAGCCCCAGCCGCGCCGCCAGTGCCGCGTCGTCGAGCAGCTCGCTTTCGTGCAGCACCTGGGCGAACGACAGGATCTCGGCGCGCGAAGCCACGTCAAACAGTGCCGGGCTGTCCAGCTGCTCGGGCCACAGGCTGCGGTCGAGGCTGACCTGGGTGGAAGGGGCGGCTTGCACAGTCAGGCTCAGCAGCGCGACCAGCAAGGCAGAGGCAATGCGCACGGTGGAAGGCTCCGCAGCGGCAAAACGCGAACTATAGCGCCTGCTTCGGCCATGGTCTGTGACTATCGTCGCCATAGTTTGGACTTGCACCGCCCAACCCGTAGAATCTGCGGTCAAAGATGCCAGGAGCCGACCCGATGCTGACGGTGATTTCCCCCGCCAAGACCCTCGACTACGACACCAAGCCTGTGACCGAGCGTTTCACCCTGCCCCAGTACCTGGACGATTCCCAGGAACTGATCCAGCAACTGCGCGACCTGTCGCCAGCGCAGATCAGCGAGCTGATGCACCTGTCCGACAAGCTTGCCGGTCTGAATGCCGCGCGCTTCGGCAGCTGGACGCCAGACTTCACCCCGGCCAATGCCAAGCAGGCGCTGCTGGCGTTCAAGGGTGACGTGTACACCGGCCTCGACGCCGAAAGCCTGGGCGAGGACGATTTCAGCTACGCGCAAGACCACCTGCGCATGCTCTCGGGCCTTTACGGCCTGCTGCGTCCGCTGGACCTCATGCAGCCCTACCGCCTGGAGATGGGCACCAAGCTGGCCAACGCCCGCGGCAAGGACCTGTACGCCTTCTGGGGCACGCGCATCAGCGAATGGCTGAACCAGGCGCTGGCCGAACAGGGCGATGACGTGCTGTTGAACCTGGCCAGCAACGAGTATTTCAGTGCAGTGAAACGTAGCGCGCTGAACGCTCGGGTGATCAATGTCGATTTCAAGGACTGGAAAAACGGCCAGTACAAGATCATCAGCTTCTACGCCAAGAAAGCCCGCGGCATGATGAGCCGCTTTGTGATCCAGCAGCGCATCAGCGATCCCGAACAGCTCAAGCGGTTCGATGTGCAGGGGTACTACTACAGCGCCGAGCAGTCCAAGGCGGATCATCTGGTGTTTTTGCGCGATCAGCCTGCTGAGTAAGCCCGCTATGCCCTCTTCGTGGGTCAATCGGATCGCCTTCAGGGGGGGGCATCCAGGCTGACAGGGGCTCGCCGCAAGAGATGCAGCGCCTGTCAGCCCTGATGCGGGCCCTGTGCGAGCGGCGGTGCGGCGACCGGTTAACCCGCAAAGAGGCCAGCCGCCCTGTAGCCGGCCATGGCGCAAACTGCCACTACGCCACAAATCCGGCGTCAATAATCCACCACCCCTCCCTTTATCGCCAACCGTCATAAGACCGTTCATACCTTTTTTGACGAATCTCGAAAAATATTTTCCGATACTGGCATAAAAACATCTCGTAACAGTCTCACCCTTGATACACGGGGGTAAAACACCTGCGTGCTATCAAATTGAAACTGCGCCCAACTGAATAAATATTTAGAAATCTTTCATCCCGGCAGAATCCACACAGGAACTTCTCCTGCAACCCATCGCTCATAGTGCCGTAACGATTTTCCTGCCTACGGGTTGTGAGAGATGACTTACAGATGACAATGGCAGGTATCCGCTACCTGCCGCGATAACTTAGACAGGCAGGCGGGTATCTCCCGCAGCCCCTGTCCATGCAGGAGACAAGCGTCCCTTACAACTCGTCCTAGTGGTTGATTTCAAAGGATTTATCCCACTTGAAAAAACAAGCACAGCAAAGCGCCAAGTAGCACTTTGCAATTAAGACGGCTGCATTTCAGGGCACGTTTTTAATTAATGGCTATTTAATGCCTATTTGAGTGCATAACTTTTTGCGCTCCGGATTTATTTTGCCTGCGCTCGGTGAAGTGTGCATTCGCCATGGACCCGTGCGCCTTGAAACTGTTGTTAATCCATCCAGCACGGCACTTTCCGCAGTGGCCGGCGTGATAAACACATGAGGTGATAGCGATGCGTATCAGCATCTTTGGTTTGGGTTATGTGGGTGCAGTCTGTGCAGGCTGCCTGACGGCGCGTGGCCATGAAGTGATCGGTGTGGACGTGTCCAGCACCAAGATCGACCTGATCAACCAGGGCAAGTCGCCCATCGTCGAACCTGGCCTGGAAGCACTGCTGCAACAGGGCATCGCCAATGGCCGCCTGCGCGGCACCACCGACTTCGCCGAAGCCATCCGTGCCAGCGACGTGTCGATGATCTGCGTGGGTACGCCCAGCAAGAAGAACGGCGACCTGGGCCTGGAATACATCGAGTCGGTGTGCCGCGAAATCGGTTACGTACTGCGTGACACCACCCGCCGTCACACCATCGTGGTGCGCAGCACCGTGCTGCCAGGCACCGTCAAGAACGTGGTCATCCCGATTCTCGAAGACTGCTCGGGCAAGAAGGCCGGGGTCGACTTCGGTGTCGCGGTCAACCCCGAGTTCCTGCGTGAGAGCACCGCGATCAAGGACTACGACCAGCCGCCAATGACCGTCATCGGCGAACTGGACAGTGCCAGCGGCGACATCCTCCAGGCACTGTACGAAGAGCTCGACGCCCCGGTCATCCGCAAGCCGATCGAAGTGGCCGAGATGATCAAGTACACCTGCAACGTCTGGCACGCCACCAAGGTCACCTTTGCCAACGAAATCGGCAACATCGCCAAGGCGGTAGGCGTCGATGGCCGCGAGGTGATGGAAGTGGTCTGCCAGGACAAGGTCCTGAACCTGTCCCAGTACTACATGCGCCCAGGCTTCGCCTTCGGCGGCTCGTGCCTGCCCAAGGACGTGCGCGCCCTCACCTACCGCGCCGCCAGCCTCGATGTCCGCGCACCGCTGCTCGACTCGCTGATGCGCAGCAACGAATCGCAGGTGCAGAACGCCTTCGAGCTGATCGAAAGCCACGACAAGCGCAAGGTCGCCCTGCTCGGCCTGAGCTTCAAGGCCGGCACCGACGACCTGCGCGAAAGCCCGCTGGTGGAACTGGCCGAGCGCCTGATCGGCAAGGGCTACCAGCTGGACATCTACGACGAGAACGTCGAGTACGCCCGTGTCCACGGCGCCAACAAGGACTACATCGAATCGAAGATCCCGCACGTGTCGTCGCTGCTCAACGCCGATTTCCAGAAGGTCATCGACAACGCCGACATCATCGTCCTCGGCAACCGTGACGAGCAGTTCCGTGCGCTGGCCCAGCAAGCGCCGGCCGGCAAGCAGGTGATCGACCTGGTCGGGTTCATGAACAACCCGACCAGCACCACCAGCCGCACCGAAGGCATCTGCTGGTAAGTGCCCGGCCAGGCGGCACAAGGGTTCTGTACAGAGCCGTTGTGCCGCCCACCCTTTCCCGAATTCTCCACGGATGCTGAACATGCAAAGGCTCCAGACAGTGCTGTTGCAGTGCGCCGGTTGGCTGCTCTACATGAGCCTGCTCATGCTGATCGCCCTGGCCCTGCCAGCCGATATCTTCGACTCGCAGTCGAAGCACTTCATCTTCCTGGTCGGCGCAGTCGGCATCTGGCGCTATTCCATGGGCGCCACCCATTTCATCCGCGGCATGATATTTCTCTACGGCGTGTACCCGTACCTGCGCCGCAAGGTACAGAAAATGGGCGACGCGACCAACCCGTCGCATGTGTACCTGATGGTGACCAGCTTCCGTATCGAAGCGCTGACCACCGCCCAGGTGTACAGCTCGGTGATCCGCGAAGCGATCAACTGCGGTTTCCCCACCACCGTGGTCTGCTCGCTGGTGGAGATGTCGGACGAACTGCTGGTGAAAAGCCTGTGGGCCAAGTACAACCCGCCGGCCCACGTAAAGCTGGACATCGTGCGCATCGCCGGTACCGGCAAGCGCGATGGCCTGGCCTACGGCTTCCGCGCCATCTCGCGCATGCTGCCGGACGAGAACGCGGTGGTGGCGGTGATCGACGGTGACACCGTGCTGGCCGATGGCGTGGTGCGCAAGACCGTGCCGTGGTTCAAGCTGTTCGCCAATGTCGGCGGCCTGACCACCAACGAATTCTGCGAAGTGCGTGGCGGCTACATCATGAGCGAATGGCACAAGCTGCGCTTCGCCCAGCGCCACATCAACATGTGCTCGATGGCCCTGTCCAAGCGCGTGCTGACCATGACCGGGCGCATGTCGATGTTCCGCGCCAGCGTGGTGACCAACCCCGAGTTCATCGCCGACGTCGAAAGCGACTCGCTGATGCACTGGCGCCTGGGCCGCTTCAAGTTCCTCACCGGTGACGACAAGTCCAGCTGGTTCAGCCTGATGCGCCTTGGCTACGACACCTTCTACGTGCCGGACGCCGCCATCAACACGGTCGAGCACCCGCCGGAGAAGAGCTTTTTCAAGGCCAGCCGCAAGCTGATGTACCGCTGGTACGGCAACAACCTGCGGCAGAACTCCCGTGCCCTTGGCCTGGGCATGCGCCGCCTGGGGCTGTTCACCAGCATCGTGCTGTTCGACCAGCGCGTGTCGATGTGGACCAGCCTGCTGGGCCTGACCGTGGCGGTCATCGCCAGCCTCAAGTTCGGCCTTGCCTTCCTGCTGGTGTACCTGCTGTGGATCGGCATCACCCGGCTGATCCTCACCGTGATGCTGCTGTGCTCCGGCCACAAGGTCGGCCCGGCCTACCCGCTGATTCTCTATTACAACCAGATCATCGGCGCGCTGATGAAGATCTACGTGTTCTTCCGCCTCGACAAGCAGTCGTGGACGCGTCAGCCCACTGCCCTCAAGCGTGACCTCGCCAGCTTTCAACAATGGTTCAACACCTGGTCCTCGCGGACCATGACCTTCTCGGCCGCCAGCATCTTCGTTGCTGTGCTGTTCATGGTCGTGTGAGCCCAACCCGGATCGGATCTAACAGGAACAAACCACCATGAATACCGCCGTGAACGTCAATGTCGTGCATGAGTCCGAAGCCCAGCGCCAACACGCCCGGGTGCGCATTCCTGCCAAGCTGCGCTTTCTGGATGCCCAGCGCCAGACCCACGAAGTGAAGGTCGATGACCTGTCCGCCGGTGGCCTGAGCTTCCACACCAAGCAGCCGCTGTCGGTGGGCGATGTGCTGCGCGGGCGCCTGCAGTTCGTGGTCGACAACCTGGGCCTGTCGATCGACATCGAGTTCCAGGTGCGCTCGTACAACCCGAGCAGCGGCCGTACCGGTGCGCAGTTCCAGAACCTCGAACCGCGCGACATCGCCACGCTGCGGCACATCATCACCAGCCACCTGTCCGGCGAGCTGATCAGCATCGGCGACGTGCTCAGCACCCTGCAGCGCGACAACTTCACCAAGGCCCGCAAGCAGAAGGACGGCGGCAGTGGCCTGAGCGCCTTCGGCCGCCTCAAAGCGGTTACCGTCACCCTCGGCGTGTTCGTGGTCGGCGTCGCCGCCTTCGGCTTCGTCGCCAAGTCACTGTACGGCATGTACTTCGTCAGCCATGCCGAAGCCGGCGTGGTCGCGGTGCCTACCACCAACATCACCATGCCGCGCGACGGTACCGTGAACAGCCTGGTGCAAAGCGGTGGGCAGGTCGCCAAGGGCGCGCCACTGGCCAGCTTCACCACCAGCATGCTGGACATGCTCAAGGGCAACCTGGACGACGCGCAGCTGGACCCGGCAAAAATCGAGGAACTGTTCGGCAAACAGCTGTCCGGCACCCTCACCAGCCCCTGCGATTGCGTGGTCGCCCGCCAGCTGGTGGACGACGGCCAGTACGCCGCCAAGGGCCAGCCGATCTTCCAGCTGATCCCGCGTACCACCACGCCGATGGTCGAGGCGCGCTTCAGCTACCGCCAGTTCGACGAGGTCAAGCCAGGTACCCGGGTCAACTTCCAGGTCGCTGGCGAAGACGACGTGCGCACTGGCCAGATCGTCAGCAGCAGCAGCCTGGACAGTGAAAACCTCGCCTCGGACATCCGTGTGCAGATCAAGCCCGATGACGGCATGCCAGCCGAACTGGCCGGCCGCCCGGCTTCGGTCAACAGCGACCGTGGCCCGTCGTTCAACTGGCTGATCGACAAAGCCATGGCCCGTGGGCTGTAAGAGGATCACCACATGATTCCCTACAAGAAAAGCGCCAGCCTGGGCCTGTGTGCCCTGGCTGCAGCCATCGCCTTGGCCGGTTGCGCCGGTCTGCCCGACCAGCGCCTGGCCAACGAAGCCATGAAGCGCGGCGACACAGCGCTGGCCGAGCGCAACTACAAGGCCCTGGCCGACCTGGGCTACAGCGAAGCGCAAGTGGGCCTGGCCGACATCAAGGTCGCCAGCCGCGACCCGTCGCAAATCAAGGAAGCCGAGGCCACCTACCGCGCCGCTGCCGCCACGTCGCCACGTGCTCAGGCACGCCTCGGGCGCCTGCTGGTGGCCAAGCCCGACAGCACCCAGGCCGAACGCGAAGAAGCCGAAACCCTGCTCAAGCAAGCGGCCCGCCAAGGCGAAAGCAACACCCTGATCCCGTTGGCGATGCTCTACCTCAGCTACCCACAGAGCTTCCCCGCGGTCAACGCGCAGCAGCAGATCGACCAGTGGCGCGCCGCCGGCAACCCGGAAGCGGGCCTGGCCCAGGTGCTGCTGTACCGCACCCAGGGCACCTACGACCAGCACCTGGGCGAGGTCGAGAACATCTGCAAGGCGGCGCTGAACAGCACCGACATCTGTTACGTAGAACTGGCCACCGTGTACCAGAAGCGTGCCCAGGCCGACCAGCAAGCCGCCCTGCTCGGCCAGCTGAAATCCGCCTACGCCCGCGGCGCCGTGCCGGCCACCCGGGTCGACAGCGTCGCCCGGGTGCTGGCCGACCGCAGCCTCGGCCAGACCGACGAGAACACCGCCAAGGCCCTGCTCGAGCAGGTGGCACCGGCCAACCCGGCATCCTGGGTCAGCCTGGCGCAGCTGGTATACGACTTCCCCGAACTGGGCGACACCGACCAGTTGCTGGCCTACATCGACAAGGGCCGCGAAGCCGAACAGCCACGTGCCGAACTGCTGCTGGGCCGCCTGTACTACGAAGGCAAGACCCTGCCGGCTGACGCCAGCAAAGCCGAACAGCACCTGCAGGCAGCTGCCGATGCCGGCGAGATCAGTGCCCATTACTACCTCGGCCAGCTGTACCGCCGCGGCTACCTGGGCAATGTCGAACCGCAAAAAGCCGTCGACAACCTGCTGACTGCTGCCCGTGGCGGGCAGAACAGCGCCGACTACGCCCTGGCCCAGCTATTCAGCGAAGGCCACGGCATTCGCCCGCAACCGGGTGACGCGTGGGTATTTGCGCAGCTGGCCCAGGCCAACCCGACGCCGCAGTCCGCCGAACTGCTGCAGCAGCTCGATCAGCAACTGACGCCTGAGCAGCGCAACCAGGCCCGGCAACTGCTGGCGCAAGAGCAGCAGGCACGCGGCAGCATGAGTCAGGGCGCCAACAGCACCCTGGCCATCGAAGCCCTGCAAGACGACGAAAAAGAAGTAGACGGTGAGGACTCGCTATGACGCTCAATCCCTTCGTGAAAGCCGGCATCGGCCTGAGCTTCGCCCTGCTGTGGTCCTGCCCGACCCTGGCGGAAATGACCGCTGAAAAAAACTTTGGCCTGGATGTGAAAATCACCGGCCAGTCAGAAGACGACCGTGACCTGGGCACCCGCTCGGGCGGCGACGTCAACGGCCTGGGCCTGGACCTGCGCCCCTGGGTCTACGGCGAACGCGGCAACTGGAGCGCCTACGCCATGGGCCAGGCCGTCGCAGCCACCGACACCATCGAAACCGACACCCTGCGCCAGAATGACGACGGCACCAGCACCGACACTGGCGACGACAGCCGCCAGCCTGACAAAAGCTACCTGGCCATGCGCGAGTTCTGGGTCGGCTACAGCGGCCTCA
>NZ_JABMCW010000138.1:0-13697 GCF_013179705.1 Pseudomonas sp. CM25
GAGGAAGCCTTCGAACAACCGGCGGTTGGCCTCGGGCTGTTCATCCAGCAGTAGCTGGTAGCGCTCGACACACAGGTTCTGCCAGTCGAGCACCTCGGCGTGCTCCAGCACCAGCAGCACGAACACACGCTGAATCGGCAGCAGCTGATAGTCCCAGCCCTTCTGCAGGCCCTGCATGGCCACCACCTGGGCACGCCGGTCGCCCTCGAAGGCGCGCGGCGTGTCGCGGTAGATCATGCGCGGCAGCTGGTCCAGCAGGATCAGCAGGCCAAGCCAGCCCTGCGGGCTCTGTTGCCACTCGTCGAGGCCGCCCGCCAGGGCGTGCTCGACCAGCTCGCCAAACACTGCCTGGGCTTCGGCATCATGATGCTTGCCGAACCACAGCGTGCTCTTCTCGTCAGCCACAGCCTGGGCACTGGTGCCCCAACCGAACCACCACTCCAGCAACGGCTGCCAAGGTGCGAGCATGGTTTACTCCTTGTGATACGCAGTGACGCGCTCGACCTCTTCCTTCGAGCCGAGAATCACCGACACACGCTGGTGCAGGCTTTCTGGCTTGATGTCGAGGATGCGATCGTAACCGTTGGTGGAAGCGCCGCCGGCCTGCTCGATGATGAACGACATCGGGTTGGCTTCGTACATAAGGCGCAGTTTGCCCGGCTTGCTCGGCTCGCGGGCGTCACGTGGGTACATGAACAGGCCGCCACGGGTGAGGATGCGGTGCACATCGGCCACCATCGAAGCGATCCAGCGCATGTTGTAGTTCTTTTTCAGCGGGCCGGTCTCGCCAGCCAGCAGTTCGCCCACGTAGCGTTGTACCGGGGCTTCCCAGTGACGCTGGTTGGACATGTTGATGGCGAACTCGGCGGTGGTTGCCGGTACCTGGATGTTCTCGTGGGTCAGGACGAAGCTGCCCAGTTCGCGGTCCAGGGTGAAGCCCTTGACGCCGTTGCCCAGGGTCAGGATCAGCATGGTCTGCGGGCCGTAGATGGCGTAACCGGCGGCGACCTGCTCGGTGCCTGGCTGCAGGAAGGCTTCTTCGTTGAGGCTTTCGTTCTGGCTCAGGTACTGGTTAGGGCAACGCAGGACAGAGAAGATGGTGCCGACCGAGACGTTGACGTCGATGTTCGACGAACCGTCCAGCGGGTCGAATACCAGCAGGTAGGCGCCTTTCGGGTACTTGCCCGGGATCTGGTAGGCGTTGTCCATTTCTTCGGAGGCCATGCCGGCCAGGTGGCCGCCCCACTCGTTGGCTTCCAGCAGGATATCGTTGGAGATCACGTCCAGTTTCTTCTGGACTTCGCCCTGCACGTTTTCAGTGCCCATGCTGCCCAGCACACCGCCGAGGGCGCCTTTGGACACGTGATGGCTGATTTCCTTGCACGCACGCGCCACCACTTCGATCAGGAAGCGCAGATCGGCAGGGGTATTGTTGCTGCGGGTCTGCTCAATCAGATAGCGACTCAGGGTAACGCGGGACATGTATGGCTCCGAACGGATTGGGGGATGAAAAACCCCCGCAGTTTACAGGGAGAGTTGCAGGCTAGCGAGTGATGAGACTCGCCACGGCTCTCTGACGGCACAATAGGTCGGTAGTTCAGCGTGCGCCAGGCCGGTGGTCTGATTGCTCCCGGCCTGTGCAACCCCTGTAGGAGCGGCCTTGTGTCGCGAAAGGGCCGCACAGGGGCCCCCGGGCTTCAGCCGCTCTGCAACCATTGCCGGGGCCGCTGTGCGGCCCGTTCGCGACACAAGGCCGCTCCTACAAGGAACGCGCAACCTGCAGCATCAGTCCAGTGCTTTCCAGATCTCGCTGGCATACTCGCGAATGGTCCGGTCCGACGAGAACCAGCCCATCCGCGCGGTGTTCAACACCGCCATGCGCCACCACTCCTGCGGTGTGTGCCACAGCTCCTCGACCCGCCGTTGGGCGTCCCAGTAGGCATCGAAGTCGGCACATACCAGGAAGCGATCGTAAGCCACCAGCCCGTCGATCAACCCGGTATAGCGCGACGGGTCGTCTGGCGAGAACACGCCGCTACGAATTGCCTGCAGCACGTCACCCAGCCGGCTGGACGCCGCAATGGCTGCGCTCGCACCGAAATCCCCGGCGCGTCGGCGCGCTTCGACCTGCTGCGCAGTGAGCCCGAAGATAAACATGTTATCGGCGCCGACATGCTCGCACATCTCCACGTTGGCGCCATCCAGGGTACCGATGGTCAGCGCGCCGTTGAGGCCGAACTTCATGTTGCTGGTACCGGAGGCTTCATAACCGGCGGTGGAAATCTGCTCGGAGAGGTCTGCCGCCGGGATGATGCTTTCGGCCAGGCTGACGTTGTAGTTGGGCAGGAACACCACTTTCAGCAGACCACGCACGGTCGGGTCATTGTTCACTACACGGGCGATGTCGTTGGTCAGCTTGATGATCAACTTGGCCTGGTGATAACTGGCGGCGGCCTTGCCGGCGAAGATTTTCACCCGAGGCACCCAGTTGGTGCCCGGATCGTTGCGCATGGCCTGGTACAGCGCCACGGTGTGCAGCAGGTTGAGCAGCTGGCGCTTGTACTCGTGAATGCGCTTGACCTGCACGTCGAACAACGCCTCGGGGTTGACCGTGACGCCGATGCGGTCCTGGATGATGCCGGCCAGGGCTCGCTTGCTGTGCAGCCGCTGGGCGGCGAACTGCTTGCGGAACCCGGCCTTGTCGGCAAATGGCACCAGGCTGGCCAGGCGACCCTCTGGGTCGTCCTTCAGCTCTGGCCCCAGTGCCTCGACCAGCATCTCGGTCAGCTGTGGATTGGACTGGTACAACCAGCGGCGGAAAGTGATGCCGTTGGTCTTGTTGTTGATACGCTGCGGGTAGAGCTTGTGCAACTCGGAGAACACCGTGCTCTTCATCAACTGGCTGTGCAGCGCCGACACACCGTTGACACTGTGCGAGCCGAGGAATGCCAGGTTGCCCATGCGTACCCGACGGCCATTGTCTTCCTCGATCAGCGACACTGCCCGAAGTACATCGAAGTCGTGCAGGCCTTTGGCTCGCAGGCTGTCGATATGGTAGGCGTTGATCAGGTAGATGATCTGCATGTGCCGCGGCAGCATGCGCTCCATCAGTGCCACCGGCCAGGTTTCCAGGGCTTCAGGCAACAGCGTGTGGTTGGTGTAGGCCAAGGTTCCGACGGTCAGCTCCCAGGCTTTGTCCCACGGGATTTCATGCTGGTCGACCAGCAGGCGCATCAACTCGGCCACGGCGATCGACGGGTGCGTGTCGTTGAGCTGGATGGCTGCCGCATCGGGCAGGTTGAGCAGGCTGTCATGCATGTTCAGGTGCCGGCGCAGCAAGTCTTGCAGCGATGCCGAGACAAAAAAGTACTCCTGGCGCAGGCGCAACTCCTGCCCGGCTTCGGTGCTGTCTGCCGGGTACAGCACCCGCGAAATGCTTTCTGCCCGCGCCACTTCGGCCACGGCGCCCAAGTGGTCACCGGCATTGAAGCGCTCCAGGTGCAACTCCTCCAGCGCCCGCGCCCGCCACAGGCGCAGGGTGTTGACGCTGGACCCGCGCCAGCCGACCACTGGAGTGTCATAGGCCACCGCCCGCACCGTCTCGCCCGGCGACCACACCTGACGCTGCTGCCCGTGGGCGTCGGTGAGCGTTTCGACGCTGCCGCCGAAGCTGATCGGGTAGATCACTTCGGCACGCTCGAACTCCCAGGGGTTGCCGAAGTCCAGCCAGTTCTCGGTCTGTTCCTGTTGCCAGCCATCGACAACCGCCTGGCGGAACAGGCCGTGTTCGTAGCGAATACCGTAACCGTGGGCAGCGATGCCCAGGGTCGACATACTCTCCATGAAGCACGCTGCCAAACGACCGAGGCCGCCGTTGCCCAGCGCCGCGTCGGGTTCAAGCAGACGGATGCGCTCAAGGTCCACGTCCAGGCCTTCCAGCGCATCGCGAGCGATGTCCAGCAGGCCCAGGTTGCTCAGGCTGTCATACAGCAGCCGGCCGATGAGAAATTCCAGAGAAAGGTAGTAGACCCGCTTCTGGCTGCGCCGATAGGCCCGGCGGGTGTGGTCCATCCAGTGCTCGACCATGTGATCGCGCGCCGCCAGGGCAATGGCTTCGAACCAGTCATGGTCGAAAGCGTGCTCCGGGTCCTTGCCGACCGCGTAGGTCAGCTTGTTCAGTACAGCAGCACGAAAGTCCGCGACTTCTGCGTCACGTGCTTTAGGTTCCTGGGACATGCGGCATCCTCGGGCAAGTTGACGAAAGCGGAGGGAGATTGTTCAGCCTAGTCGCTTCGACAGGGAGCGTAGGCCTGGGTTCGTGGTTTTCATGCGCCTTTGCGCATTCGGTCAAAAGGTTGTTCATAAATTGAACAATTCCGGTATGATCGCGCGCCCCAAGACAGCCCTCTATTAAAATGAAAACGACCCTGATTGCCGCCGCCGAAGTCGACCGCCTTGAGACTTGGCAGCGCTATGCCAGCCACATGTGTGGCGGCTGCCATTCAACCTGCTGCACCCTGCCGGTGGAGGTGAAGATCAAGGATCTGATCCGCATTGGTGTGGTCGACGAGTTCGAGAAAGACGAGCCGCCGAAGAATGTGGCAAAACGCCTGCAGAAGGAAGGCATCATCGAACGCTTCAACCAGAAGTCGGGCATCTTCACCCTGACCCGGATGAGCAACGATGACTGCATGTACCTGGATCGTAAAAGCCGGCTGTGCACCATTTATGACAAGCGCCCGGATACCTGCCGCAACCATCCCAAGGTCGGGCCGCGGCCGGGGTATTGTGCCTACAAGCCAAAGGTGGTTGGGCGCTGATCGTCAGCCTGATCTGGCCGCTTCGCCGGTGAACCCGAACAGCCCCCTGGAGTGTTCAGAGCCTATGCAATACCTGTGGGAGCGGGTTCACCCGCGAAGAGGCCAGCACCGACAGCACAAATCCTGCTGGTATACAAAAATGCCCCCGGCCAATCGACCGGGGGCGTCGTGTTTCTGCTTGAAACAATCCTGAGCTCAACCAGCCTGAAAAAGCTTGCCCCGATGACGTACAGCTACGATCAAAGCTGCGACAGCGAGCCCGAATGACATCAGACCTATTAATGCCACCTTGAACATTATCGATTGATTGTTCCAAGCGACGACTTGCTGATGAAATCGATCATCGAAAAGGACACGGCCATCCAAGGTGACCAGTTCACGCACTTGGCTACCGTCGTCCAGGCGCTCCACCGTCAAGAATACCTTCTTGTTTATCCGCAGCCCTGACTCCTTGTACAACGCCGGATACGTGTAGGTCCGTTTACCATACCGTACTCCATCCAGCGTGTATGCAACTGCAAAATACATGATCGAACGATTATGCTCCCAAGTATCCGGGTAGCCCGATACACGCCCTTCAACAAACGTCAATCTGGAGAAATCAGGAGCTTTGTATACTTTTAAGTCACTGCAATACAGCGCTGCAAATGGCAGCACCGTAAACATCATAATTAAAAGTAATTGAATCTGCTTCAACGGAGTGGAGGCTCTGTATATCTTGACAAACTCGGACGTTGAATACACAAACCCCTCCTTATGCCTCGCCGAAACAATGCAGCACTGCTGCGCTTCAGTGATACCTGTCAACACCCCAATTACTACCGCCAGGCTCGATAATTTGTATAGGGCCAATATCAATATTCCACTCTGGGAACTCTATAGGGCCGACGCCAATACCCCAACCGGAGACAGGCAGCGGAATGACCTGACTCCCTCCACTGTCGCCCTCTATGTATCCACCACCACTTCCCGAGTCTACTCCATACATGTAAATTGAATTACTGCCAAGCGAAACGTCATGAGTGTCAGGATTCCACTGACTCACCGCAATGCCACCTGAGTAGCTCGCAATTATTTGATCAAGAGAAGCAAGTGTCAAGTCCGGTGCAACCCAGTAGTCTGGAAACACTGCTTTTGTATCTGCAACAAAATATTTTTCCAAAACAGGGATAATTGCAGAATGATACAATTTCTTCGCCACATCAGAGTTAAAAACCCCCCACGCATTAGCACCCACACCTACAGCTGTAAATACCAGCGCAGTTGGGCCGGCACCCGCCAGTAAGGTAATCCCTCCGACAATCCCAGCAATATTTCCAATCAGACTTAAGACATCACCCTCTTCAAATTTCTGGTTCGTCTGGTACTCCGCTGTAATCTTTAGAAGCACTGTAGTTGCCGCCAGCGTATTCGTCTTTATGTTCAGAAAAGGTGTAAATCCCGCCGTCAGCTTTACAATTTGCGTGACGCCTGCCACCGCCGCACCTGTTTGGGCACTCTGATTGACCAACGCATAACCAGACTTGTCGCTATTGTACTGATCCAATATGGAGGTCGAACCCGCCCCCACCGCGACGGGTGCTTCGACATAGCCCAGGATTATTTCGACTGTTCTAGCCATCTGCTATCACTCCTTTATCATCGTCTTGAAGGCGATACTCATACGCAGACGGTTACAGCTTGCTGCGGGCGCCCGTGCGGCGTGCGGTACCTCGCCATTGAAGACGACGACCCTTCTTGGCTTGGGCTGTACCGACATAATGATGGTCTCCTTACCAGCGTCGTAGAACATTAACTCGCCTCCCCAGCAAGTGGCCCAATGTTCACTACAGAACAGCATGACAGTTCGTCCCGGCGCCTCTGCGGTATTATCCCGATGTATAGGTCCATCCTGACTGGCGGTTTGTCCGTTCGCGTAGACACCCAGCAATACTGCTGATGGCATATGAACGGCTTTGATTCGCGCCCATATATCCGCCAAGAAACCCCAGTCCGAGCGCTCACGCAGTTCCTGCTCGCAATCTTCCATCTTGTCTCTGCGAGAGCCTGCTATGAAACTGTGCCAGCAAGGGCGCTCAAGCGGCGAATAAGGATAAGGCCAGCCATATCGCCACACCGAATCAGTAAGGAGCTGCAAAATTTGCGTATGCTCGTCATCGGTAAAACCGTCATCAATAATGCAAATATCTTTACCGACAATCACTTCAGACATATTCAGCCTCCCACTATCATACAAATTAGAGAGACAGGAGACTAAAGAACAATCAAACACCCGAGCACATGGAAACACGCACTCACGGGGTAGTATTTTCCGGAAATCTGATACACCTGAAATGGAACTTTAGGTGATCGTAATACCAAAAAAAACGCCCCCGGCCATTCGACCGGGGGCGTTTTCATTCAGCCAGAACTAACTTAGCTGTTCTTGGCTTTCTTGGCAGCGCGGGTACGCTCGCTTTCGTCCAGGATCTTCTTGCGAAGACGGATGGACTTCGGCGTTACTTCGCACAGCTCGTCTTCCTGGATGTATTCCAGAGCCTGTTCCAGGGTGAAGCGAACAGGCGGAACCAGGGCGATGACTTCGTCTTTGCCCGAAGCACGCATGTTGTCGAGCTTCTTACCCTTGGTAGGGTTGACGCCCAGGTCGTTGTCACGGCTGTTCTGGCCGATGATCTGACCGTTGTAGATTTCCTGACCGTGCTCGACGAACAGCTTGCCACGCGCCTGCAGGGTTTCCAGCGAGTAGGTCAGCGCCTTGCCGGTTTCGACCGAAACCAGTACGCCGTTCTGACGGCCGGACATGTGGCCGGACTTGACGGTGTCGTAGCGATCGAAGATCGAAGTCAGGATGCCTGCACCGTTGGTCAGGGTCAGGAACTGGTTACGGAAACCGATCAGACCACGCGCCGGGATGTTGTATTCCAGGCGTACACGGCCCTTGCCATCCGGGACCATGTTGGTCAGGTCGCCTTTACGCAGACCCATCTCTTCCATGACCTTGCCCTGGGCTTCTTCAGGGATGTCGATGGTGACGTTTTCGAACGGTTCCTGCTTCACGCCGTCCACTTCGCGGATGATCACTTCAGGACGGCCCAGGGCCAGCTCGAAGCCTTCGCGACGCATGGTTTCGATCAGAACCGACAGGTGCAGCTCACCACGGCCCGAAACCTTGAACTTGTCTGGGGAGTCGGTTTCTTCAACGCGCAGGGCAACGTTGTACAGCAGCTCCTTGTCCAGACGGTCCTTGATGTTACGGCTGGTGACGAACTTGCCTTCCTTGCCGCAGAACGGCGAGTCGTTGACCTGGAAGGTCATCGAAACGGTAGGCTCGTCAACGGTCAGCGGCTTCATCGCCTCAACGGCAGTCGGGTCGCACAGGGTGTCGGAGATGAACAGCTCGTCGAAACCGCTGATGCAGACGATGTCGCCAGCCTGGGCTTCTTCGACGTCGACGCGGTGCAGACCGTGGTGACCCATCAGCTTGAGGATACGGCCGTTACGCTTCTTGCCGTCGGCGTCGATGGCAACAACCGGGGTGTTCGGCTTGATGCGACCACGGGCAATACGGCCAACGCCGATAACACCCAGGAAGCTGTTGTAGTCCAGTGCCGAGATCTGCATCTGGAACGGGCCGTCACGGTCAACAGCTGGCGCTGGAACGTGGTCGATGACAGCCTGGTACAGGGCAGTCATGTCTTCGCCCATTTCGGCGTGGTCCAGACCGGCAATGCCGTTCAGGGCCGAGGCGTAGACCACTTTGAAGTCCAGCTGCTCGTCGGTGGCGCCGAGGTTGTCGAACAGGTCGAAGATCTGGTCCAGAACCCAGTCAGGACGCGCGCCCGGGCGGTCAACCTTGTTGATTACCACGATCGGCTTCAGGCCGGCTTCGAAGGCCTTCTTGGTCACGAAGCGGGTTTGCGGCATCGGGCCGTCCTGGGCGTCGACCAGCAGCAGCACGGAGTCGACCATCGACATTACACGCTCAACCTCGCCACCGAAGTCGGCGTGGCCGGGGGTGTCGACGATGTTGATGTGGTAGCCGTTCCAGTTAATGGCGGTGTTCTTCGCCAGAATGGTAATACCGCGCTCTTTTTCCTGGTCGTTGGAGTCCATGACGCGCTCGTCGTTGAGCTCGTTACGCTCCAGGGTGCCGGACTGACGCAGGAGTTTGTCGACCAGGGTGGTTTTACCATGGTCAACGTGGGCGATGATGGCGATGTTACGCAGATTTTCGATCACAAGTGTATCTCGATCAGAGGATTCGGTTGCCGCCTAGTCTAGGCGACCAATATGTAAGGTATAAGGCTCAGCGGGCCCGGCGGTCGGGAGGGCGATGGCGGATGCTGCCGCCATACAGCCCTGGCATCTTATGTCGGACGATAAACACGCACATTGGCATGTCCCTCACTGAGCAGGTGGTGTGCGTGCAAACGGCTCATCACACCCTTGTCGCAATACAGCAAGTACTGGCGCGTAGGGTCCAGGTGCTTGAACTTGCTGTTGATCGCATAGAACGGCATGGCCTGGATTTCGACACCTTCCAGCACCAGAGGCTCGTCTTCCTGGGCATCGGGGTGACGAATATCGATGACGATCTGGCCTGGCAACGCCTCGGCCACTTCCTCGATTTCGATGTCCTTGCCCAGTTCATCGATCACGTGGTCGATGGAAATGAACTTGGCGCGTTCCAGGGCGCGCTCCAGCACGGCCATGTCGAACTGCTTTTCTTCGTGCTCCATACGGTGACGCTTGGCATGGGTGGTCGGATTCACCGAGATCACGCCGCAGTATTCCGGCATGTGCTTGGCGAAGTCGGCGGTGCCGATTTCGGTCGCCTGGTCGATGATGTCCTGCTTGTGGCTGGCCAGCAGCGGGCGTAGCACCAGCTTGTCGGTGGCCGAGTCGATGATCGACAGGTTCGGCAGCGTCTGGCTGGACACCTGGGAAATCGCCTCGCCGGTGACCAGCGCCTCGATCTGCAGGCGGTCGGCCATGTGGGCAGCGCCGCGCAGCATCATGCGCTTGAGGGTCACGCCCATGTAGCTGTTATCGACCTTGTTGAGAATCTCGCCGACCACTTCTTCGAACGGCACGCTGATGAACAGCACGCGCTGGCTGCTGCCGTACTTCTTCCACAGATAGTGGGCCACTTCCATCACGCCCAGCTCGTGGGCACGGCCGCCGAGGTTGAAGAAGCAGAAGTGGGTCATCAGGCCGCGGCGCATCATCTGGTAGGCCGCCACGGTAGAGTCGAAACCACCGGACATCAGCACCAGGGTCTGCTCCAGGGCGCCCAGCGGATAGCCGCCAATGCCGTTGTGCTGATTGTGAATCACGTACAGGCGCTGGTTGCGAATTTCGATGCGCACCAGCACTTCCGGGTTCTTCAGCTCGATGCCGGCGGCGCCGCACTGCTGGCGCAACTGGCTGCCGACGTAACGGTCGACGTCCATCGAAGTGAAGTCATGGTGGCCGCCGCGCTTGCAACGTACGGCAAAGTGCTTGCCGGCCAGCAGGTGGCCGAAGTGCTGCTTGCACTTGGCGACGATGTCGTCGAAGTCACCCAGCGGGTACTCTTCTACCTGCAGGAAGTGGGTGATACCCGGGGTGCAGGTGAGGCGTTCGATGATCTCGCGCTGAACCTTTTCGTCTTCGACGCGGGTGACCACCTCGAGATTGTCCCAGACACCATCGACCGCGAGCTCGGGATCCAGATCCTTGAGCACGTTGCGGATGTTCTTGGCGAGCTGGCGGATGAAGCGCTTGCGCACCGGCCGGCTCTTGATGGTGATTTCTGGGAAGACTTTGACGATAAGTTTCATTGGTTAACAGTGCGCGCAGGGCCTGCCGAAAATGAGGGGCGCGAATTATATCGGAAATTGCTCAGGATTTGACCAACTTTTGTACAGAAGGTCGGATTTATATTACCTGCACCGGCCTCATCGCCGGCAAGCCAGCTCCTACAGGCCCTCCACAGGTATCAAGAGCTGGCGCCCTACCTGTGGGAGCTGGCTTGCCGGCGATGAGGCCCTCAAAAAAACACATCAAACAACCAATGCACAATATTGGTGCGCAGCCTGCAGAATTCGCATCTTTAGGGTGCATTTTTCAGGCTCACCCAACCTTCAAATGCCCGCAAACGCCTCCTTTTATCCCTACCTCGCCATTTTCGGGCACTGGCATGCAATTTGCTCCCTTGTGAGGCAGGTAAGCTTGGCCGACTATCCGCGCCTGGCAACACCCTTTTTCCAGGGCAGCGGCCCACCGCGCTCTAGACCCTCCGGAGGACAACATGTCGAAGTCGGTTCAACTCATCAAAGATCATGACGTCAAGTGGATTGATCTGCGTTTCACGGACACCAAAGGCATTCAGCACCACGTGACCATGCCGTCGCGTGACGCCCTGGACGAAGACTTCTTCGAAGTCGGCAAGATGTTCGACGGCTCCTCCATCGCTGGCTGGAAAGGCATCGAAGCCTCCGACATGATCCTGATGCCGGTCGACGACACTGCCGTGCTGGACCCGTTCACCGAAGAGCCGACCCTGATCATCACCTGTGACATCGTCGACCCATCGAGCATGCAGGGCTACGACCGCGACCCACGTGCGATCGCCAAGCGTGCCGAAGAGTACCTGAAGAGCACCGGTATCGGTGACACCGTGTTCGCAGGCCCTGAGCCTGAGTTCTTCATCTTCGACGAAGTGAAGTTCCATTCCGACATCTCCGGCTCGATGTTCAAGATCTTCTCCGAGCAAGGCTCGTGGATGACCGGTGCTGACGTGGAAGGCGGCAACAAAGGCCACCGTCCAGGCGTGAAAGGCGGCTACTTCCCGGTTCCGCCGTTCGACCACGACCACGAAATCCGTACTGCCATGTGCAACGCACTGGAAGAAATGGGCCAGATCGTCGAAGTTCACCACCACGAAGTGGCGACTGCCGGCCAGAACGAAATCGGCGTCAAATTCAACACCCTGGTGAAGAAGGCTGACGAAGTACAGGCCCTGAAGTACGTCGTGCACAACGTTGCCGACGCCTACGGCCGTACCGCCACCTTCATGCCGAAGCCACTGTACGGCGACAACGGCTCGGGCATGCACGTGCACATGTCGATCTGGAAAGAAGGCAAGAACACCTTCTCGGGTGAAGGCTATGCCGGCCTGTCCGACACCGCCCTGTACTTCATCGGCGGCATCATCAAGCACGGCAAAGCCCTGAACGGCTTTACCAACCCGTCGACCAACTCCTACAAGCGTCTGGTCCCAGGCTTCGAAGCCCCGGTAATGCTGGCCTACTCGGCTCGCAACCGTTCCGCCTCGATCCGTATTCCTTACGTCGGCAGCCCGAAAGCCCGCCGTATCGAAGCACGTTTCCCGGACCCATCGGCCAACCCGTACCTGGCCTTCGCGGCCCTGCTGATGGCTGGCCTGGACGGCATCCAGAACAAGATCCACCCAGGCGATGCTGCCGACAAGAACCTGTACGACCTGCCACCGGAAGAGGCCAAGGACATTCCGCAAGTATGCGGCAGCCTGAAAGAAGCCCTGGAAGAGCTGGACAAAGGCCGTGCGTTCCTGACCAAAGGCGGCGTGTTCTCCGACGACTTCATCGATGCCTTCATCGAGCTGAAGAGCGAAGAAGAGATCAAGGTCCGTACCTTCGTGCACCCGCTGGAATACGAGCTGTACTACAGCTGCTGATCTGATCGGCGCCTGGCGCCGATGACATGATCCAGACGGCCTCCCTCGGGAGGCCGTTTTCGTTTCTGCTCCCACAAAAACCTGTACCAGCCACGCTATGCTCTATCTTGGTGCACATTTTTGCTCCGTGCTCCCATTTGCTCGCCAAACTGGTTCAGAAGAAACGTTTCATCCAGAGTTTTTGATCCGATATCGCGCAGATCCAGGCCTTTCTCGTTAAATCCCGCTTCTTTTCGGAGCTTTGGTTTGTTTCTTGCATTTTCTTGTACAAGAATTCGCACCAGCGGATCCAACCTGCGCCCGGCCCTTGCCAAAGGAGTGCCAGGCAAGCGCCAAAAGAGGTCACCGACGCCATATGACCATCAGCGATGCACAGCACCGTCTGCTTCTGGACAACCTGACCACCGCCACGCTGCTGCTCAATGCGGATCTGCGCCTGGAGTACATGAACCCGGCCGCAGAAATGCTGCTGGCCGTTAGCGGCCAACGCAGCCATGGCCAGTTCATCAGCGAACTGTTCACTGAATCGACCGAAGCGCTCAGCTCGCTGCGCCAGGCGGTGGAGCAGGCGCACCCCTTCACCAAGCGCGAAGCGCAACTGACATCGCTGACCGGGCAGACCATTACCGTCGATTACGCCGTCACGCCCATCCTGCACCAGGGCCAGACCCTGCTGCTGCTGGAGGTGCACCCACGTGACCGGTTGCTGCGCATCACCAAGGAAGAGGCCCAGCTGAGCAAGCAGGAAACCACCAAGATGCTGGTGCGCGGCCTGGCCCATGAGATCAAGAACCCGCTCGGCGGCATTCGCGGCGCCGCACAGTTATTGGCGCGCGAGCTGCCCGAAGACGGCCTGCGCGACTACACCAATGTGATCATCGAAGAGGCCGACCGCCTGCGCAACCTGGTCGACCGCATGCTCGGCTCGAACAAGCTGCCATCGCTGGCAATGACCAATATTCATGAGGTGCTGGAACGGGTCTGCAGCCTGGTCGAGGCCGAAAGCCAGGGCTGCATCACTTTGGTGCGCGATTATGACCCGAGCCTGCCCGATGTACTGATCGACAGTGAGCAGATGATCCAGGCCGTACTCAACATCGTGCGCAACGCCATGCAGGCCATCAGCTCGCAGAATGAGCTGCGCCTGGGCCGCATCACTCTGCGCAGCCGCGCCCTGC
>NZ_JABMCW010000139.1:0-13683 GCF_013179705.1 Pseudomonas sp. CM25
CGATGGCGCCGGTGACCCAGGGCAAATCGTCAGGCAGCACGGCCTTGCCGAGCAGCGCCTTGGCCACGCCGGCACCGAGCTTTTCGGCCACGGCTACGACCTGCTCGGTCGCTTGCAAGGCGCCGGCACCGACCAGGATTGCCACCTTTCGCCCGGCATTGAGCACTTCGGCCGCCCGTTGCAGGTCAGCGTCGAACGGCACGACCTTGGGCTTGCTGTAGCCAACGCCCGAATGCACCGTGCCGTGTGCCCTTGCCGGCTCCTGATAGGGCAGGTCCTGTACGTCATTGGGCAGGATGATGGCGGTGACCCGGCGTTCGCCGACGGCCGTCCGCACTGCGCGGTCGAGCAGGTGCCGCACCTGCTCCGGGGTCGATGCCTGCTGCACGAAGGCGCCGGCCACATCCTTGAACATCGACAACAGGTCGAGTTCTTGCTGGTAATGCCCGCCAAGCGCCGCACGCGCTTGCTGCCCGACGATGGCCAGTACCGGTTGGTGATCCATGCGAGCATCGTAGAGGCCGGTCAGCAGGTGTGAGGCGCCGGGGCCGGAAGTGGCGATGCACACGCCGAGCTCGCCGGTGAACTTGGCGTGAGCGCTGGCCATGAACGCTGCCATCTCTTCATGGCGGGCCTGAATGAATTCAATCTTGCCGTTGGCGCGGCTCAATGCACCAAATACGCCATTGATGCCATCCCCGGGATAGCCGAAGATTCGTCGAACGCCCCACTGGTACAGACGCTCGACCAGGAAGTCGCCTACTGTCGTTGTCATCGTCTTTTCCCTGTCTGTGATCGATAGGGTCTGGACTGGGCCGCAAAGTGGAAAGTTTCAACAGGTTGTACGTGGTCAGCCTGCAGGAACCTCTGATGGGTATGGCTTCTCAAGGCCTTCATCGCGCAAGAGCATGCGCAAGGTGTCGGCTGGGATGCTTTACCCCGCTGTGGGCGCGGGATTGCCGCCCCACAGACATCGCGTCAGTTTCGCGCGGGTCAGCGGGCATCATCCCCCTGAACCGCCACCTCCCGTGCCACCACCGCCCGAACCTCCACTTCCGCTACCTGAACCAGTGCCCGTGCCAGTCCCTGTGCCGCTGCTATCCGAACCGCCCATCCCGCTGCCACTGCCCGAGCCATCGGTAGTGCCATCTCCGCCGGTATTGTCAGTGCCGTTGCTACCGGTACCGCCTGACCCGGTACCCATGCCATCACCCGGTGTACCAGACCCGCTGGCGCCGCCGTTCATCTGGCCATCGTCTTGTGTCTGTGTGCCAGGGGCCCGCTGATCGTTCATGTTGGTAGCCGCCAGCACAATGGGGGCGCTTGCGCCCAGGCACAGCGCCAGTAGCCATGTATGAGGCTTCATTATCTTCATGATGAATCTCCTGTTTGCGGTAATTGCCTAGCGTTCGGCCAGGGGGAAGAGTGGTCCGTGCAATGCGGTCGACGGACGGGCCGACTTGTCAGGTCATCGAGGGGATCAACCGTCGGACTGTTCCTCCGGTGGAACCTGGCCGTCGGGCCAGTCTGGTGCCTCTTGCTCCGGTTCAGGCCTGGGGGCCGGCTCGCCGGGGTTATGTAGTACCTCGTCGATGTAAGGGTCGGGGCGGTCAGGGTCAATCATGGCGGGATCCTCTACGGTGGTTACCCCGCTTAGGTCGCCCTGATGAAGTGGCTGTTCCATCCGATTGCGTGAACGGAACGACAACCGGCCGTGGCGACTCCATTGCAGCAACAGCGTGCCTAGGAGTGCCATGATGATCCACGTGGGATGCGCGGGCTGGAGCTTGTCCCGTCAGTACGCCGATGAGTTCCAGCAGTCGGGTAGCCACTTGCAGCGCTATGCTGCGCGGTTTGGTGCCGTGGAGATCAACACCTCGTTCTATCGGCCGCACCTGCCTACCACTTACGCCCGCTGGGCTCACTCGGTACCGGAGTATTTCCGCTTCGCCGTCAAGCTGCCCAGGATCATCACCCACGAGCTGCGTCTGGAAGGCTGTGAGGTTGCGCTGGATGTGTTTCTTGGCCAATGCCAGCAATTGGGTGACCGCCTGGGCTGCCTGCTCGTACAGCTGCCGCCATCGCTGGCCCATGATGCCAGCCGAGACCGGCGTTTCTTTGAACGCCTGCGCCAACGCCATGCCGGGCCGGTGGCGGTAGAGCCAAGGCACGCCAGTTGGCAAGCGGCGCAGCCGATGCTGATCGACTTGCGTATTGCCCAGGTGGCGGCGAGCCCTTCACGCTTCGCTGCCGATGCGCAACCTGCTGGCTGGCCTGGGTTGGTTTACTGGCGACTGCACGGCGAACCGAGGATCTACCACAGCGAGTATTCGCAGCACTACCTGCAACAGCTGGCTGAGCGGCTGCAGCACAGCCACGCTGCAGGTGCAGCGACCTGGTGCGTGTTTGACAATACGGCCTCCGGGGCGGCATTGGGTAACGCGCTGAGGCTCGAGCGGTATCTGCGTTGACGCAATCGGATCAAACTTTTTGCTGCCGTCGGGCTCTTCTGAGAACACTTTGCAATGTGAGGAGCAGCCCATGAAACATGACGATGGCAAGACTGGCGATGGTGATAAGGTCCCGCGGGTGCTTTCTTCTGAAGAGGCGCAGCAAGGCGAGCGAACCCCAAATCCGGTGCTCGAGCGCCCGGACCGCAATACCGAGGCAGTGGACAAGGTGATTACGCCTACCTCCATCAAGAAACAGGAAGAACAGACCCGCCAGATTAATCAGCATCTTGCCGAGGCCGAAAAGAAGATGCCTTGATCGAACCGGCCCTGGCATTCAGCCATTGGCAGATTGATTGATGCGTTCAGGGTTGAGCACTGCGCTTGCGTAACGGAGTTGCTGTCATCATTCCCGATTTCGTTTGAGTCCAGTTGCAGCCAGCGTTGTCTTCGTTGAAGGGCAATCGGTAGCCATGCGGCTGCAAAGGAGCGAGGTGTGCGAATTGGCTGTTCGGGATGGGGCGCGGTGCCGAGACAACTTTGCTTTGGAGGGTAGTCATGGAAGTCGAGCCGCTGCTGACAGAGCTGTTGATGGCGCGTGGCCCCGGTGGGCAGGAAGATGAGGTACGTTCGATTTGTCTGCGCGAGCTCACTGCAGTCTGTGATGCGGTAAAGGTAGACAAGGCGGGGAACGTCATAGGCCTGATCAAGGCCGCGCAAGACAGCGATCCTGGTGAGGCAATCAGGGTCATGGCGCACCTGGATGAAATCGCCATGATCGTGAAAAAGGTCGAGGCTGACGGGACGCTCAGGGTCGTTGCGCTCGGCGGTGCTCAGCCGATCTGCTTCGGCGCTTGCCCGGTCGACCTGCTGGGTGACCGAACAACGCTTCCGGGCGTTCTTTCTTACGGCTCGATGCACAACAGTGGCAGCACCCCAACTGGCAGGGATGTATTGGCCGGCGACGTCCACTGGAATGATGTGCACGTCATTACCCGCCTGACCAAAGCGGCCTTGGAAGAGGCGGGTATCCGGCCCGGGTCGAGAGTGGTGCTCAGCCAACATTGGCGCAAGCCATTCAGCGTCAACGACAGCATTGCGGCGCATTTCCTCGACGACAGAGCGCCGGTGACCGCCGTGATTCACTGCGCCGCCTTGCTCAGCGAGCGTCGGCATTTGCTCAGGCAGGATGTCTGGATGGTGTTGACCACACTCGAGGAGGAGTCCAACGCTGGTGCCATGTACGCCGCCCGAACGTTGCCGGGAAACACCACCATTGCGGTTGAAGTGGGGCCTGTGCTGGGCGAATACGGTACGCGGCTCTGCGCCGATCCGATCATCAATACGGGCGACCAGAAGGGCTATTACAGCCGGTCGGTGATCCACGGCTTGCTTCAGGCTACCCGCCGCGCGGGCTACGAACCCCAGGCTGCTTTACTGGTGGATTTCGCCTCGGATGCAAGTGCCGTGATGAGCGCAGGCGTCTGCGCCCGCGCTGGCTGCATAGCCATTCCAACCGAAAACACGCATGGGTTCGAGTTGATCCATTCGCAGGGAATATCAGCCTGCTCGGCCACGCTCATGGAATATCTGATCAACCCGTCAGGCTGACTGTTCCGGGTTGATCACGACTGCACCTCAACCGCTGTGTTCTTTTTCCAGCCCCTGAGGTTCATGAGACACAGCACCACTTGCAGCACAATCAACGCCCACGCCTGGGCGTGCCACCCCCAGACAGCCCATAAAACGTTACTTGTGATGAAGCAACAGAAGCCTATTTTTCGCCGCCCGGGGCGCCGCGAACCAATCCACCAAGCTGCCAATACGGTAATCGCCATCGCAGGCCATTCCAGCAATCCAATCCAGTGTTCCATCAAATCATTCCAACTGTGTTCATTGAATTCAGTGCCATTGTGTGGCGGTTAGCCCAGCTGCCCGGTTGCCAGAATCCTCTTGGGATTTGGAGTCCCCCAACAGCACTGGGTTCCACATCAAATACTGCCGTGCCCGGTCAGCGCTCGGGGCCGTAACCGCCGATGGCCAGCGCGGCGCGCAACGCGGCAAGATGAGTCAGCCCTTGCGGCAAATTGCCGAGGAAGTCTCCGGTGCGTGGATCGATCATTTCGGAGTAGATCCCTACACCATGATGAAGTCCCTTTACAGCGGCGTGGAACGCTGATTCGGCCCGTTCACGCTGGCCAAGCAGCGCCCAGGCCTCGATGATCCAGAAGGTGCAAGCCAGAAAGCAGCCTTCCTCTTCATGGGCTTGGCTGTACCGGTAGTGGAACGCTCCCGCGCCCAGCTCGGTCTGCACGGCTTCCAAGGTGCTTCGCAGGCGTTTGTCCGAGGGATAGCCGATACGCACGGCAAGCGCTACAGAGGCGTCGAGGCGATCTGCGCCAGGGTAGAAGACGTAGGCCTGGCGTTTTTCACTCCAGCAGTTCTCCTCGATCCATCCCTGGATGCGTTGCCGTTCTCGATTCCATCGTTCTCGACAGGTTGTGGGAAGGTGCCCGCCATCAGCGAGTTCGATGGCCCGGCTCAAAGCCTGCCAGCAGCTGATCTTGGACATCGTGTAATGACGCGTGTCGTGCAATTCCCACATCCCTGCGTCGGCCTGCCTCCAGCAATCGGCGCATTGGTCGGCGAGGCCGGAAAGGATCATCGCACTGGGAGCATCCAGAATGTTGCCGCTGTCAATGAAGCAGCGAGCGGTCTCGAAGATGTCACCGAAGACGCCATGTTGGAGTTGGTCACGCGCGTCGTTGCCCACCACCGGTGGGGAGTTCTTGTAGCCAGGTAGGTCAACCGGGCGCGTGCAATCGCCGAGTGCCCCATCGAGCGTGTAGAACACCTTTGTGCCATGCTCGCCCAGCCGATTCAAAAGCCAGGTGAAGGCAGCTTTGGCTTCAGGCTGAGCCCCGATAGCGAGGAAGGCCTCGATGGTGTAACCAGCGTCGCGTATCCAGGCGAATCGGTAGTCGAAATTTTTGTTGCCGCCAATCCGCTCGGGTAAGGACGAAGTTGCTGCCGCCATGATCGAGCCGCTCGGGGAGGACAGCAGCAGCTTGAGCGCCAGGGCATTGCGAACGACCAGGGGCTTATACGGGCCTTCGTAGATCAGGCCCTTCGACCATTGGCACCATTCCCGGTGCGAGCCGTCGATACGGTCATCGATCAGCGCCAACGGCGGTACTACCAACGGTTCATCCCGACCGGCGACAATGGCCACCACCGAGCGGTGCCCAGCAACGATGCTCACTGTTGCACGCACGCCCATGTCGTCCTTGCGCTGAATCTGCACGTGTTTGTCGTGCAGGAAAATGCCGAGGATTCGGCCTGCATGAAAAACGCAGGCGTTGTCATTTGGCGATACGTAGGGGCTCACCGTATCTGCCTGCGTACCGAAATCAATGGCGATCTCAAAGTCGACTTTACCCTCTACGCCTTCGATGCGGCGGGCGAGTTCGGCCCAGGGCAGTCGGCCTGCCGGCCCGCTGTTAAGGGATTCCGTCAGCCTCGCGCGTCCTTGCGACGTAATGAAAGTCGTTTCGAGAACGTTACTGCCAAGTAAGTACCGCCGCTGAGCAGTAAATGCTTCAGTGGGCTTCACGGAGAAGAAACCGCCTGTTCGCGGGGCAAGCAACTTGTCGAACAGGGGAGGGGAATCCATATGCGGTACACACCACCAATCGATGGATCCATCGAGACCAATCAGGGCTACGGAACGGCCATCTCCCAACGCGCCGTATTGCTCCAGTGGCAACCAGCCGCCCTCATCACGCTGAGGTGCTCCTTGTTGCGTTCGCTCCGTCAGGTCTTGTTCCATCGCATGCCCCTCTTGGCGTGTTTTGTTTGGGACACACTGTCGAAGGGCGTAGTTCGGCTTGGCTAGGCCCGGTATAACGGACGGAACCAAATGATGCCGTGGCAGATTTCCGATACTGGTCTGATGCGAGATTGGCTCGCAGCTCAACGGGATCTGGAACCGGTTCCCGCCATCGACCGCAGCGAGGTCATCTGGATGGTTTAATCGGCAGGTATGACTGAAATCTTGCCATTGCGCTCGACAATGGCAAATTTGATTTGCTCGATCTTCTCAATCCCTTGGCTATCCCGTGCCGACTCCAGGATGTCGTCCTCGGTGAGGCGCGCCCGACGCATGCGATGGTGCAGGAACTTTCCGTTTTCAACGACCAAGGTGGCGTGCCCATCCAGAAGGCGCGCCAAAGGCTTCGAGTTGAGCTTGGCGAGCGAAAGGCCGACATCCACAACGATCAGCGTGGCAATGACCAGCATCGCGTTGGTGAATGAAAAGTCATCTCCTAGCAAAGCCTGCTGGGTGGCCTCGCCGATGATCAGCAGCAGTACGAAGTCGAATGTTGTCAGGTCAGCCAGCGACCTTCTACCGGCTACACGAAACAGCAGCATCAGGGCTACATACATGCCGGCTGCACGGAGGACCGAATCCATGATGCTCTCCTATGGGAACAGGAAGGTGGAAAAGTGCACGGCACGGTTGGAGCCGGCGCTGACGCTCCCCTCCAACAGGCCCACATGGTCGCTTCGCAGCGTCAGGTAGAGGGTGGCCATGCCGTCGCTGCTGGTGCCCAACTGCAATAGCAGCGCCGCGGCATGAGACATCGAGACTTGTGGTTGCGGCTGTAGCGTCTCGATGCTGGCTTGGCGAAGCAGAGATCCCTCAAGCTGCAACATCACGGGCTGGCCTGGAGTGCCTTGCACCGTGATGAAAAGGCTGTCGGTTGTGCCACTGCGACTGAGTCGTTGGTATTCGACCTTCAGCCGTCCATCATGGCTTGTCACCTCGGCATCGCTTAATGGCCCATTGCCGAATAGCCCTGCCATACCTGACAGCACGATAATGACCAGCGCATACCAGCCGAGCCGCTCGAAGCGCCAGACGCGCTGCTGCATCGGCATGTCTTCCTGAACAGGATGACGCCTGGACACCATTTCCTCTTCGGACATGATCTTCGGACATCTCGCTTGTTGTTTACCGGTGGACGCAATCCCGTGTGATTGGTTCAGCGCACTTTGCGCCCGGCCGTCACGCACTGGTAGCGATCATTGTATTGCTTGACCTGTGAGCAATAGTCAGTGTGTTCCGTAGCGACAAGTCCGACGTGACGAAAGTGATGTGGTCGCTGATTCTGGTGGTCTTGCCCGTTATCGGTCTCGGCATATGGGGTGTGGCCGGTCCTCGTGGCATCAAACGCGATACCGGGCCGACATCTCCTGAACACAGTAAGGGGTAGGTAATCAACCAATTGGAACTTTTCTCAGTGCTTCTTTCATCGTCATCTATTGACGGGTGGTGACGGAACTGCTTCGGTTGAACCGTCCGCCGCCGATCTCGCGGCATTAAAAGCCATGAAGCTGCGGACCATGTCCGATCCTGCCAGCAACCCGGTCACCAAAGCTTGACCGACTGCACCTGGCAGTTTCCTGGCTTGCTCGGCTGTTCGCCTCGTCAGCTGTCGATGTGGCGGGGCGGTGCAGATGGGCGTGGACGACTACAACGGTGAAACTTCGACCACAGCGGGCTGGACTTCATCGGTGACGCCAGTTTGCTTACCGTATCCCGCGAGGGGATGCCGACCGGTCGCGCAGGCCTGCTGCGGCCGGGCAGCTTATGCTTTGGGCTCGTTCCAGTCGCTACGCGTCGCAGCAGTCAGCGCATCCCAGTCGTCAGGAGGGTTGCCGCGGCCCAGCATCTTCTCGAATACGGCGTAGGGATCGGATTTGCTGCCTGCGGAGCGTAGAGTGTTTTCGTCGTTGACCCATGCATAGACGATGACCTTGGACCTTGAGTCGTAGCGAAAGAACAGCCGAAAGCGCCTGCCGATTTTTGCGCGGCGCCAATGTCTGTAGGCGGTGCCCAGCGTATTGCCTTGGCGGAACTCATCACGACCTGGGTCGGCAGGCACAGCCTCCATGATCAGATGGCTCAATGCCCGAAACAGTTTGACGTTGGCGTTGCTCTCAAAACCTTGCGGATCGTTCTGCTCGGCTCGGGCGGCGGCTTCTTGCAATTTACGTAGCTGTAATGTCACACCTTCATGGAACAACAGTGTCCAGCCATGTCGCAGCATCAGATCGCGACCTCACCATCGATATCTTCGTCCAGATTCACGGAGTGGTTTGCGTTGGCGAGCATGGTTTGCGCCAAGTCTTCCGGTAGGGTGGCGAGGTTGCGGCCGCTTCGGATATCAGCCTCCAGCAAACCCAGGAATGCACCGATGGCAGGGTCTTCGTGGGTGGTTTCTACGCGGCTGACCACGATTTCACCCCCGCGGACGTCGAATGCAATCTTGCCACCTGTGTCGATGCCCAGTAGCTGGCGAACGGATTTTGGCAGTGTGACTTGCCCCTTCGAGGTCAGCGTCGCGATTTCATGGATGGCAGGCATGAGCGTTCTCCCGGATCTATTGAGGGGATGGTAAGGAATAATCCTTACGCGGTCAATCTTGGTTTTGCTGATCGGGCGCTAGGCACTGTAAGAAATTCCGAGAAACCCAATCGCCGCGCCTCCGGCGCTGAGATTTTGTAGAGTCCCCGCCATCTGCGGAAAGGATTCTGTGATGGCAAAGCGTTATGAACTCTCGGACGAGGCCTGGGATGTGGTCTCCAATCTTTTCATCGAAAACCATGGCCGGGGCCGGCCGCGCCTGAGCGACCGCCTGATGCTCGATGGCGTGCTCTGGGTGCTCTGCTCGGGTGCTGCAGAGATGCTCTTCATCGAACCAGATCTGCGAGGGAAAGGGATTGGCCGCGCACTGCTGGATCATGCCCGCAGTTCGCGCAGTCAGATGAGTGTTGATGTGAATGAACAGAACCCCGAAGCGGTAGGGTTCTATTTACATTACGGATTTGTTCAAACAGGTCGTTCTCCGCTGGATGGCGAGGGCCGCCCCTTCCCCTTGCTGCACCTGAGCCTGCCCGGCTAGAGCTGTAGTAGTGAATCGCTCCTAAGCTTCTGCTTCGGGGCGATTCATTATTCAGCAGGCCGGCATCCATTGATTCGGTAGCAATTGCCCGATCTCACTGGCTCGCTGTCTCGGCAACCGTGTCAGCACGTCTTTGAGATAGGCATACGGATCATGTCCATTCATACGCGCCGACTGGATCAGGTTCATGATTGCAGCCGCCCGCTTACCGCTACGTAGCGACCCGGCAAACGACCAGTTCGAGCGTCCGAGTGCCCATGGCCGTATCTTGTTCTCGACTTGGTTGTTGTCGATGGGCACAGCTCCATCGTCCAGGTAGCGCGTCAGCGCTACCCAGCGTTTCAGGCTGTAATCGAGGGCCTTGGCCGTGGCTGATCCATTAAGCACATGGTCGCGTTGCGCCAACATCCAGGCATGCATTTTTTTGAGGATCGGCATCGCCATTTCCTGGCGTATTCGCCAGCGGTCTTCATCGCTCATGCCCCGCGCTTGGCGTTCGATCTCGTATAAGCCGCTGATTGAGTGCAGGGCCTGTTCGGCCAGCTGACTTTTGTTCGCCATGTGCAGATCAAAGAACTTGCGACGGGCGTGGGCCAAGCAGCCGATTTCAGTGATGCCTTGTTCGAAACCGGCTTTGTAGCCAGCGAAGTCGTCGCAGACCAGCTTGCTGTTCCAGTCGCCCAGGAAGTTGCGCGCATGTTCGCCAGCACGGCTTGGGCTGAAGTCGTAAACCACCGCTTTGAGCACCGAAAACGGCGTCGTGCTGTAGACCCAGACATAGGCCCGATCGGCAAACTTGGCCACCATCACGTGGGCCAACAGGCCTGCGGTTTCTTCAGTCCTCTTCCCTATTTGCCAAGCTTTCCCTGCAAGCCAAATGCTTAGGAGTTTTTTTTGTGTCGGGGGCGCTGAGCGTCTTCGGTTGGTGGCATCATTTTCAAATCAGCCACCGCATCCCCTCAAATATACCCAAAATGTCGCAATTAGCAGAAGTAGACGGCCATTCGAGGCATGAAAAAGGCAGAGATGATCAGCTAGCAAGCAGGCGCGAAGCCCCTAAAGACTATCAGGGTCGCCAAAGAACATTTGACTATGGCTCTAGAAAGCTGCTTGCGAGTCAAAAATACAGAAATATACCCGCAAAAATACCCTCGATACCCTCACATGGATGCGCGATCTAGAACGGCGATTTCTGACGGCTGCCGAGATGGAGCCAGATGGAACTCAGTGTACCTCCGTGGTGAGGGCTGCGGAACCGAGATAACCAGTTGGCATGTGATCGCAGGCGAAGGGCAACTCAACGCAAGCTAATATTCGTAGCGACGTTTTCACTGCGGGGGTGGGGCGAAAGCGGCCAACTGCGGCGGGATTATTTACCAGGTTCGAATCCCTACGCTTCCGCCACTAATTCTCATTAAAGCCCTGATTTTTCGGGGCTTTTTTGTGTCCAGGCGTTTTTGGTCCCCCATCTGGTCCCCCATTTTTAGGTTGGCTTCCTCTGGCCTTTTACGGATAGTGATGGACGTATTGCGTTCGCTAAGGCGCCTATTCGAGTCGGATTCGCCGTTAAGGAAGACGACTAACGGGCTCAGTTGGCGCTACCTTTGAAATCAGAGCAGGTATCTCAAAGCGCTGCACATGCGTCGCCACACGGCTTCCGCCGTCCAACGTCCAACAAACAGGTCAGTTCATCATCCAGTTGGTACCCAACACACCATAGTAAAAATCTGGGAGGTTTTGAGTTGCAGCAGGCAGGTTCGCCCGTTTCGGTCATGCTTTTAGCTTACGATGAAGTGTTGCCATCCGATGCCGATGGCATTGTCTTGGGAGAGGTTACCGCCAAACCCCTCACTTTGGACGACTTGTTCAAGTATCAAAAGGGTGAGCCTCTGTTCGTAGAAATTAGGGGGCGAGTCGATGTGGGAAGCAACACCTCTAAGCCTGGCGCGCCTCCGGTAGGCACCTGGATCTGTAGAAGTCTGCAGATTGACCCAGCGATCAAAAATGAAAGCATTTGCTTAGTTGATGGTGGCTGGCTCCCGTTAATCTATTGCTTGGCTGGCACGAATATTTTCGTAGACAAGAATGTTGTCGCCGAAATCAAGGCAAAGTTTGATGGGGGTTTGGCGTGGTTGCCGATGCCTGCGCAAGCCTCCTCCGGCAGAGTCACGGCAAGCCGATCTCGATAGGTGTTTCAGGTGGGTGGGGAGCGGGCAAATCATCCCTGGTGAAGATGATTGCAGCCAGGCTTGATGCCGGGGGTAGCCAGCAGCCTGAATCCGCTGGTGCCCAGCAGCCCTCTGCGGAGTGCCGGTATGTCGTGATTACTTTCAACCCATGGTTGTATCAGGACTTCGAAAGTGCACGTAGTGCCCTACTGCAAATCGTAGGCGACCAGGTGCTCGAGCTCGCCAAGGGCAACGCACCACTGCAGAAGAAAGCCTTGGAGCTCTGGAAGCGCATCAACTTTTTACGCCTCGTTCAAATCGGTGGTGAAGCCGCGATTACGTTGACGACCGGTGTGCCCGTTGGTGTGGTCGGGAAGGCGATCGGAAAGGCGGCGAACCTCTGGGACGCTTTCACTGCAGAGGGCGATGCCCCCCAGGCGGCAGATACAGGGGGCAAAGAGAAGGATGATGAGAAGGATGAAGAGGGATCGCTGGATTTGAAAGCCGGCCGCCTGTTAAACCCAGCAAAACCTCTTTCCCTGCCGAACGAAATTCATGCTTTCCGGCTTGCCCTTGAAAAACTGCTGGAAGAGCTCGGCATCACCCTCGTGGTGTTCGTGGATGACCTGGATCGGTGTCTGCCGGAGACCGCCATTTCAACCCTCGAGTCCATCCGGTTACTGCTTTTCCTCAAACGCACTGCCTTTGTGATTGCTGCGGATAATGACTTCATCCATGGTGCGGTGAAGAAGCATTTCGAAGGCACGGGGATCAAGAGCAACATCGCTACCAACTATTTCGACAAGCTGATTCAGGTGCCTCTTCATGTGCCCCGCATCGGGGTGAACGAGGCCAAGGTCTACCTGGTGCTGCTCTTGCTCGAAAAGGAAGCCAGAAGCGGCGGCTTCCCTCAGGAAAGATTCGACCGTGCGAAGGTGGAAATCCCTCAGCGTCTGGCGAGAAGCTGGCTTGGGGAAACCATATCGTCCGCATTCCTGCGGGAGCTCGTAGGCTCGGATGGTCGACTTCAAGAGCTCATGGATCTGGCGCAGGGGTTGGCCACGCTCATGTTCCAGTCGACCAGCATCAGCGCAAATCCGCGACTGATGAAGCGCTTTTTGAACACGGTGTACCTGCGTGAGTCTTTAGCGTTACCTCAAGGTATCACCCTAGATATCCCGGCCTTGGCCAAGTGGCACTTGCTGGAGCGTTACAAGGGGGAGCTGGCTGATACGTTGTCGTCGATGGTTAATTCTGAGAACGATGGCAAGGTGCAGGAGCTCCTGCAGGCTGAGGAGGTCGCCCGGGCTGGAGGCACCCAATCCAAGCTATTTGGCGACGACCCGTTTGTCCTCGAATGGTTGCAGCTGGCACCGCCCCTGGGGGCTGCCGACCTGCGCCCGTTACTCCACCTCAGCAGAGATACAGCGACCCGCGATTTTGGCGACGACAACATGACTCCCGCCGCTCGTGAGCTTCGAGATGCATTGAAGGTGGCTACGGGCGCGAATGAGCACTTAACCAGAGCTATTAGCGCCGTCGACAGCGAGCAGACCGAGCTTGCGATGGTTAAGGCGTGGCAAGGGAATGCTTCGTCGCGGTGCATCCTTGAACAGAACACCGCGGAAGCTTTCTTCACACAGGCTTCGCACGAGCGGACTAAAGCATTCCTCAACCAAATTCTACACAAGGCCTCGGCATGACGACTTCATTATCAATTGCTAATCCATTGACCAAGCGCATTCGCCTCAGTGAGCAAGCAAGTGGCCTGTCAGTGAGCTTCGAGGTGCTGCAGGGGCTCGCTCCAGACAACGCGGAATTTCTGTGGGATTTTCTTGCCGAGCCCCGTGAGATGCCAGCGCTCCATGCGATGTGGAGCGGGCCCGAAATTTCCTGCCCCATCCCTTCGGGACTGATTCCCCCGGACTGGAGTACGCGTGCTCTCCCTAATGAGAACGCTACGGTGACACCTCAGGCGGGTGACCTTGTGCTTATCTACGTGCCAGCTCGGATGTGGGGCGGCAACTCGCAACCCATTTTTGATCTTGGGTTCTTCTATGGCCATGGCGGGCGTTTGCTCTTCCCCGTCGGTTGGTT
>NZ_JABMCW010000014.1:0-33175 GCF_013179705.1 Pseudomonas sp. CM25
AGGGGAATTCCCCGCGGATGTCCTGGATCTTCTTGCGCACCTGGTACCAGATGTCGGGGATGTTCTTGGCCTTGGTGGTATCGCGCAGGTAAACGTAGACCGTGGACTCGCCCGGCCGAGTGTAGCTCTTCACGTAATCGAGGGAATCCAGCTCCTCCAGCTTCTTCTCGATACGGTCGGTGACCTGATACAGGGTTTCGTCCTGGGTGGCGCCGGGCCAGCGGGTCTGAATGACCATGGTCTTGATGGTGAACGACGGGTCTTCCTCGCGGCCCAGGTTGAAGTACGAGAAAATCCCCATCAGCAAACCGACGAACATCAGGTACCAGACGAACGACTGATGCTTGAGCGCCCATTCGGACAGGTTGAAGCTTCCTTTCATTGCGCATCCTCGTCGAAGGCGACCTTCTGGCCAGGCTTGAGGCTGTTCACCCCCGCAGTCACCACCCGCTCCCCGGGCTGCACGCCGGAGGTAAGGATAATGCTGTCTGCGGTGCGCTCGAGCAGGGCTACATCACGGGTGGCCACGGTTTTCTGCTGGGTATCGATCACCCATACCTGGGTCTTGCCGTCCCGTTCCAGCAGGGCGCTCAAGGGCAACTCGCTGCGCGGTGTCACCTGCGAGCTCAAGGTCACGCTGATGGCGGTGCCCAGGTGGAACGCGGCGGGGGTACTGGCCAGCGTCAGGCGGGCGCGCCTTGTGCGCGTGGTGGCGTCAGCCTGGGGTTCAAGCTCGCGCAGGGTGGCAGTGGTGTTGATGGACGGGTCCAGCTGCGAGGCGACGGTAAAGGCAAGGTCCTTGTCCAGCTGCTCGGCCAGGCCGATTGGCAGGTCGATCACGGCCTCCTTCACATCCGGGCGGGCCAGGGTGACGACAGCCTGACCTGCAGTGACGGTCTGCCCGGCCTCGGCCTGCCAGGCGGTGATAACAGCGGCGTGGTCGCTGCGCAGGGTGCTGTAGTCGAGCTGGTCGCGGGCCTGGCTGACCGCTGAGCGCGCCTGCTCCAGCGACGCGCCGGTGGTTTTCAGGTTGGTCTGGGCAATATCCAGCTGGGCCTGGGCGCCGACGCCACGGTCGTACAGCTGCTGTTGGCGGCGGGCATCGGCCTGGGCGTTGATCCACTGCGCCTGCACCCTGGCCAGGTCGCCTTCGGCGGCGCGCAACTGGTTCTGTTGATCGGTCGGGTCGAGGGTGGCCAGGGTGTCGCCCGGCTTTACCTGGGCGCCAACGTCGAGCCAGCGGCGGGCGATACGCCCACCCACGCGAAAGCCCAGGGTGCTTTCGAAGCGCGCCTGAATGTTGCCGGCAAAGCGCCCCAACTGGGCCTGGACCTGCGGCTCGACCTTTACCGACAACACCGGGCGAACAGGCTCGGGGGCTTTTTCTTCACTGCCGCAGGCTGCCAGCAGCAAGCTGGCAGCAAGCATCCACAGGGGCTTTTTCATGGTGCAGCTCCCCCGGCCTTGGCATCGACTTTTTCCACCTTCATGTCGGGGTGCAACAGCTGCCCACCGCTTACCACCACGGTCTCACCGCCCTTGATGCCACTGGCAATCACCACTTTGCCGGTAAGATAACGCGACACCTCTACCTTGCGCAGTTCAGCCTTGTCGCCCTCGCCCACCACCCATACCGCGGGTTCATGCAAGGCCTTGGTCAGTGCCGACCATGGCAGCTCGATGCTCGGGCGGCCCTGGGCATTGGTGGTGGCAGTCACCGGGGCGCCCAGCTGCATGCCCGGTGGCACATCTTTCAATGCCACCTTGACCTGCACCGTGCCACTTTGCGCGGACACGGTAGGGGTGATTTCGCGGACGAAGCCCTGGGCCTTGACCTTCGGGTCGTCCAGCAGGCTGACGATTACCCCGGCATCGCTCGGCGGCGCCACCAGCAGTGACTCATAGACGTTGAACACCGCGTCCCGGTCGCCATCGCGGGCGAGGCTGAAGATCGGCATGGTCGCCTGCACCACCTGACCCACCTCGGCCTGGCGTTCGGTAATCACCCCATCGGCCTCGGACACCAGTGCGGTGTAGCTCAACTGCTCGTTGGCGTTGGCCAGCTGTGCCTGCGCCGCCTTGAGGGCACTCTGGTTGCTCAGCAACGCGGCCTGGGCGGAATCGTATTCGCTCTGGCTGGTGTAGCCCTTGGGCAGCAGTTTTTGCTGGCGCACGAAAGCGGCAGCGGTTTGCGTCACACGCGCCTGGGCTGCGAATACCTCGGCCTTGGCTGAATTGACGTTGTTCTGCAGGTCTTTCGGGTCCAGCCGCGCCAGCACTTGGTTGGCCTTGACGTGGTCGCCCACGTCGACGCTGCGCGAAATGATCTTGCCGCCCACGCGGAACGACAGGTCGGTCTGCACCCGCGCCTGAACATCGCCGGTCAGGGTGACCCTGGCAGCGAAATCAGTGGGTTCGACCCGCAGCACCCCGACCCGCGGCAACACCTCGGGCGCTTCCTCTTTGCTACAGCCCGCGAGCAGAACAACCAGCCCCAGACCAACGACCAACAGCGGACGCGTGAGCGACATGCAGGCTCCTAGCTTGCGCGCAAATGATTCGTGTAATGCGACTGTTAGCGTAGTTCAGGGTTCGATAAACATCACTGGTGGGGCTCAGTTCGGCATTGTCGGCGTCTGCCCGGGCCTCTTCGCGGGTGAACCCGCTCCCACAGACACTACCAACTCGAAGGCTGTGATTTCCCTGTGGGAGCGGGTTTACCCGCGAAGAGGCCGGTACAGGTCAAACCTGTACTGAAGCCTTGTTCAGCCCCAGCTCGATGTCATCGATCAAAGCTTTGGCAAAGCCACTGAGAATTCTTGCTGCACTACCAGCAAGCCGGTCATTTTCCATCTCGGCTTCGGTTGTCAGGTGAGTGATGCAGCCGAGCATAACGGAGAGTTCGGAGAAAGCATGATTGAAGGGGATGTTGGCCTGGACACGGAACAGGTCCATGCAGGTTTCCTGGCCGACGGTGCTGCTGTTTTCTGGGTGATCTTGAGCGTGCTTTGTCATGGTGGAATCCAATGTCGTTAATTGGACCACCAACTCGTCTTTCTCACGGACAAGGGGTGGCAGCCGAACGTGGGGTGAGAAACCGAGGACATTGAACCCGGCCAGACCGAAGCCTGCCCACGTAAGGCCGCCATGACAGGAAGCCCGTTCAACATCGAGCGGGTTCTCACACCCGGTCGCCTTGCTTGGCGACCTAACGACGTTATCCCTGGGGCATTTCCCCTACAACAGAGCAGCTTCCACGCGGCTCGTAGGATAATTCCCAAGCTGACCCGAATGAAGCTTTGGGTTTGAGTTGATGAAAAGTCGTACGCCGTGAGGGCCTCTTCGCGGGTTTACCCGCGAAGAGGCCGGTATTGCCACCAAAGCGTCTGCCACATCCAGAAACCATCCTCTACACAGTATCTGTCTCCCAACCACTACCTTTGAAAGCTCACCTGCTTTTCAAGGAAGAAACCAATGCCTCGGGCCCAGTCTCACCTGCTTCGCCGTGGTCGCTATTCCGAGCTTGGCAGGCTCTATCTGCTAACCACCGTCACCCACCAGCGCAAGCCACTGTTCCAGGACTTCCACCATGCTCGACTGGTCATACACCAACTGCGGCAGTCGGATGAGGAACATTCCTGCCGATCATTGGCTTGGGTGCTGATGCCGGACCATCTGCATTGGCTGATTGAGTTGAAAGGTACGACGCTGGGGACCTTGATGCGAAGATTCAAATCCAGGTCCAGTCTGGTGTTGCATCGGGCAGGGGTTGAGCATGATCCGGTTTGGCAACCCGGGTATCAGGACCGGGCACTCAGAAGGGAAGAAAACATGGTGGATTTCGCCAGGTACATCGTTGCCAATCCGTTGCGAGCTGGCCTGGTCAGCAGTGTCAGGGACTATCCACATTGGGATGCAGTCTGGCTTTGAACATGTGCTGGGGCATTCGCGGGTGAACCCGCTCCCACAGGAATATCACAGGCCTCAAGGCAGTGTTGTCCCTGTGGGAGCGGGTTCACCCGCGAAGGGGCCGGATCAGGCCGAAGCAGCCACCTGCGTCGGGCGCCGGACCTGCGGCTGCGAAGCATTGGCCGCAGCACCCTCCTCGATCGCCTGCTGAATCGCCTTGCGGCGACGCTCTTCGGCGCGGCGGCTGAAGAACCAGACAAAGAAGGTCACCAGCGAAACCGACAGCAGAATCAGACTGGCTACGGCGTTGATCTCCGGCTTCACGCCCAAGCGCACCGCCGAGAACACTTCCATCGGCAAGGTGGTCGAACCCGGGCCGGACACGAAGCTGGCCAGAACCAGATCATCCAGCGACAGGGCAAACGACATCATGCCGCCCGCCGCCAGCGATGGCGCGATCATCGGAATGGTGATCAGGAAGAACACCTTCCACGGCTTGGCACCCAGGTCCATTGCCGCTTCCTCGATCGACAGGTCCAGCTCGCGCAAACGTGCCGACACCACCACCGCCACATATGCCGCACAGAACGTGGTGTGGGCGATCCAGATGGTGACGATGCCGCGCTCCTGCGGCCAACCGATCATCTGTGCCATGGCCACGAACAGCAGCAACAGCGACAGACCGGTGATCACCTCGGGCATCACCAGCGGCGCGGTGACCAGGCCACCGAACAGCGTGCGGCCCTTGAAGCGGGTGACCCGGGTCAGCACGAACGCCGCCAGGGTACCCAGCGCCACCGCCGCCACCGCCGTGTAGCAGGCGATTTCCAGCGAGCGCATCACCGAGCCCATCAACTGGGTGTTGTCGAGCAGGCCGACGTACCACTTCACCGACCAGCCGCCCCACACCGTCACCAGCTTGGAGGCGTTGAACGAGTAGATCACCAGGATCAGCATCGGCAGGTAGATGAACAGCAAGCCGAGCACCAGCATCAGCTTGGAGAAACTGAAGCGCTTCATGCCCTGCCCTCCATCTCTTTGGCCTGGCTGCGGTTGAACAGCAGGATCGGTACGATCAGGATCGCCAGCATCACTACTGCCAGCGCGGATGCCACCGGCCAGTCACGGTTGTTGAAGAACTCCTGCCACAGTACCTTGCCGATCATCAGGGTTTCCGGGCCGCCGAGCAGTTCAGGGATCACGAACTCGCCCACCACCGGGATGAATACCAGCATGCAGCCGGCGATGATGCCGTTCTTGGACAGCGGAACGGTGATCTTCCAGAAGCTGTTGAAGGTGCTCGAACCCAGGTCCGAAGCAGCCTCCAGCAAGCTCTGGTCGTGTTTCACCAGGTTGGCGAACAGCGGCAGGATCATGAACGGCAGGTACGAATAGACCACACCGATGTACACCGCCAGGTTGGTGTTGAGGATCTGCAGCGGCTGGTCGATCAACCCGGTCCACAGCAGGAAGCCGTTGAGCAGGCCGTTGTTGCTGAGGATGCCCATCCAGGCATAGACGCGGATCAGGATCGCGGTCCAGGTCGGCATCATGATCAGCAGCAGCAGGACCGTCTGGGTCTCCTTTTTGGCATTGGCGATGGAGTAGGCCATCGGGTAGCCGATCAGCAGGCACAGCAGCGTGCTGAAGAACGCCATCTTCAGCGAGCCCAGGTAGGCTGAGAGGTACAGCTCATCCTCGGTCAGCAGGCCGTAGTTGGCCAGGTTGAGCACCAGCTGGATCTTGTCTTCGACGTAGCTGTAGATTTCGGTGTACGGCGGGATCGCCACGTCGGCTTCGGCAAAGCTGATCTTCAGCACGATGAAGAACGGCAGCATGAAGAACAGGAACAGCCAGATGAATGGCACGCCGATCACCAGGTGCCGCCCCTCCGGGGTGAGGCGCTGGAAGGCTCGCTTGAGCTTGCGCAGTTTCATGACCGCAGTACCACGCCGCTGTCGTCTTCCCACCACACGTACACTTCATCGCCCCAGGTCGGGCGGGTACCCTGGCGCTCGGCGTTGGCGACGAATGACTGAACCACCTTGCCACTCGGCAGCTCCACGTAGAACACCGAATGGCCACCCAGGTAGGCGATGTCGTGGACCTTGCCGCGCGACCAGTTGTGCTCGAAATCCGGCTGGGTAGTGGTGACCAGCAGTTTTTCCGGGCGCAGGGCGTAGGTGATGTGCTTGTCTTCCACCGACGTGGTGATGCCGTGGCCGACGTAGATCTTGCGCTCCAGTTCCGGGCTGGCAATGATCGCGTGCCCTTCGGCGTCGTCGACCACGTCGCCCTCGAACAGGTTGACGTTGCCGATGAACTCGCACACCAGGCGGCTGGTCGGCGTCTCGTAGATATCCACAGGCGAGCCAATCTGGGCGATCCAGCCCAGGTGCATGATGGCGATGCGCTGGGCCATGGTCATGGCCTCTTCCTGGTCGTGGGTCACCATCACGCAGGTCACGCCTACGCGCTCGATGATCTCCACCAGTTCCAGCTGCATCTGCGAACGCAGCTTCTTGTCCAGTGCACCCATCGGCTCATCGAGCAGCAGCAGCTTGGGGCGCTTGGCCAGGGAGCGGGCCAGGGCCACGCGCTGGCGCTGGCCACCGGACAGCTGGTGCGGCTTGCGCTTGGCGTACTGGGACATGTGCACCAGCTTGAGCATCTCGGCCACGCGGGCATCGATCTCGGCCTTGGCCATCTTGTCCTGCTGCAGGCCGAAGGCGATGTTCTGCGCCACGGTCATGTGCGGGAACAGCGCATAGGACTGGAACATCATGTTGATCGGCCGCTCGTAAGGCGGCATATCGGTGATGTCGACGCCATCGAGGAAAATCCGCCCTTCGGTCGGGCGCTCGAAGCCCGCCAGCATGCGCAGCAAGGTGGACTTGCCAGAGCCGGAGCCTCCCAGCAGGGCGAAGATCTCGCCTTTGCGGATTTCCAGGGACACATCGTCCACGGCTATCGTTTCGTCGAACTTCTTCGTGACCCGGTCGATCTTGACCAGCACCTGCTTGGGTTGCTGGCCACCCTCGAGGGCTTTCTTATAGGCACCGGAGGCAACTGCCATGAGTGAAACTCCCAACAAGATTTTTGTGCCCGCGCGGCCTGTTCTGCAGGAGCCGCGGCGGGCCTGGATTTTTACTTGCCCGACTTGACCTTGGTCCAGCTACGGGTCATCAGCCGTTGCACCTTGGGTGGCAACTCTGAGTTCACGAACATCTTGTCCAGCACTTCCTGCGGTGGGTAAACCGCGGCGTCAGTCCTCACGGCCTGGTCCATCAGGTCGCCAGCCTTGGGGTTCGGGTTGGCGTAACCGACGTAATCACTGACCTGGGCGATAACCTCAGGCTTCAGCAAATAGTTGATGAAGGCGTGCGCCTCCTTGACGTTCCTGGCGTCCTTGGGGATCGCCAGTACGTCGAACCAGAGGTTGCCGCCTTCCTTGGGAATGGCGTAGGCCAGGTTCACGCCCTTCTTCGCTTCTTCGGCGCGGGCCTTGGCCTGGAAGATGTCACCCGAGAAGCCTGCCGCGACGCAGATGTCGCCGTTGGCCAGGTCGGTGATGTATTTGGACGAGTGGAAGTAGGTCACGTACGGGCGCACGGCCAGCAGCTTCTGTTCGGCCTTGGCGTAGTCCTTGGGGTCGGTACTGTTGGGGTTGAGCCCCATATAATTGAGCACCGCCGGCAGCATTTCGTCTGCCGAGTCGAGGAACGCAACACCGCACTTGGAGAGCTTCTTCATGTTCTCGGGTTCGAACAACACGGCCCAGGAGTCGATGGTGTCCACGCCCAGCGCAGCCTTCACCTTCTCGACGTTGTAGCCGATACCGTTGGTGCCCCACAGGTAAGGCACGGCGTACTGGTTGCCGGGATCGTTCTTTTCCAGGCGCTTCATCAGCGCCGGGTCGAGGTTGGCAAAATTGGGCAGCAGGTGCTTGTCGAGCTGCTGGAACGCGCCCGCCTTGATCTGCTTGCCGAGGAAATGGTTGGACGGCACGACCACGTCATAGCCGGTGTTGCCGGCCAGCAGTTTGCCTTCCAGGGTTTCGTTGGAGTCGAAGACGTCCTGCACGGGCTTGATGCCCGTGTCTTTCTCGAAGTCCGCGAGTGTGGTCGGGCCGATGTAGTCGGACCAGTTGTAGAAGTGCACCGTAGGCGCCGCTTGGACGCTGCATGCCAGCGTCAGGCCCGCGCCAGCCATAAGGGCCTTGCGGATTACAGAAATAGACAAGTGGGTGGTCCTCACAATCAGTGCCTGGGTAGCGACAGTGCTGCCGCACACGCAAAACCGGCGCGCAACTTACCTTCGCAGCTTCGATGCCGCAATCATCAATTGCCTTTCACTGGCTCTGGGCCGGAAAACCCCGGCCCAGAGGCGCTGCATCGGGCTTATTTACCTGACTTGATCCTGGTCCAGCTGCGGGTGATCAAACGCTGCACCGAGGCGTCTGGCGCGGCAATCGCATACAGCTGCTTCTTCACGTCTGCTGGCGGGTAGATGCTCGGGTCGCCGGAAATGTCCTTGTCCACCATCGGGGTGGCTGCCTTGTTGCCATTCGGGAAGCGCACGGCGTTGGTGATTTCAGCCATGATTTCCGGCTGCATCAGGAAGTTCATGAACTGGTAGGCGGCGTCTTTGTGCTCGGCATCCTTGGGGATGGCGACCATGTCGTAGAAGGTACCGGCACCTTCTTTCGGAATGACGTAGTCCACTTTGACCTTGTCGCCGGCTTCATGGGCGCGGGCCTTGGACTGCTCCAGGTCACCCGAGTAACCCACGGCTACGCAGATGTTGCCGTTGGCCATGTCGCCAATGTACTTGGACGAGTGGAAGTAGGTGATCGAAGGACGAATCTTCAGGAACAGGTCTTCAGCGGCCTTCAGGTCTTCTTTCTTGGTGCTGTTGCTCGGCAGGCCCAGGTAGTGCAGCGCGGCCGGGATCATCTCGGTTGGTGCATCGAGGAAGCTCACGCCACAGCTCTTGAGCTTGGCGATGTTCTCGGGCTTGAACACCACGTCCCACGAGTCGATCTTGTCCACGCCCAGCGCAGCCTTGACCTTCTCCGGGTTGTAGCCGATACCGATGGAGCCCCACATGTACGGGAAGGCGTGCTTGTTGTCCTTGTCGCTGGCATCACCGACGGCCTTGAGCAGGTCTTCGTCGAGGTTTTTCCAGTTTGGCAGCTTGGAACGGTCCAGCTCCTCGTACACACCAGCCTTGATCTGCTTGGCCAGGAAGTTGTTGGACGGTACGACAACGTCGTAGCCCGACTTGCCGGCCAGCAGCTTGGCTTCGAGGGTTTCGTTGCTGTCGAAGACGTCGTACTTGACCTTGATACCAGACTGCTTCTCGAACTTGGCGATGGTGTCCGGAGCGATGTAGTCCGACCAGTTGTAGACGTTCAACACTTTGTCTTCAGCCTGAACAGCAGTAGCCATGGCACCCATCAGGGCTGCGGCCAGCAACGTCTTACCCATTTTATTCATGCGTAATGCTCCAGATTTTTTATTTGGCAACTGTCCAGCAGCCAGGACCCACGGTGCAGAGCGCGCGGCGACTGGATCAGTCGCTAGTCTGGCAAGTTACAAGGCACTGTTTCAAGGAAACCAGAGCCCTGTAACGACTTAATGTCACATCGCTAGCCTAGCAGTTGATCAGTTGATCGCCTGCAGGGTCAGATCGAGGCATTTGCGCGCTTTTTCCACCAGCTCGTCGATCTCCGCATGGCTGATCACCAACGGCGGCGCGATGATCATGGTGTCACCCACCGCACGCATGATCAGGCCGTTGTCGAAGCAGAAGTTACGGCAGATCATGCCGACGCCCTTGCCTTCGTAACGGCTGCGGGTGGTCTTGTCCTTGACCAGCTCGATCGCGCCGAGCATGCCCAGGCCGCGTACCTCGCCTACCAACGGGTGGTCCTGCAGCTCACGCAAACGCTTCTGCAAATACGGTGCCGCTTCGCTGCGCGCCTTCTCGACAATTTTCTCGTCGCGCAGGATGCGCAGGTTTTCCAGGCCTACGGCGGCCGCCACCGGGTGCCCGGAGTAAGTGAAGCCGTGGTTGAAGTCGCCGCCTTCGCTGACCACCTTGGCCACGGTGTCACGCACGATCACACCGCCCATGGGGATGTAACCGGAGGTCAGGCCCTTGGCGATGGTCATCAGGTCAGGCTTGAGGTCGTAGTAGTCGGAGCCGAACCACTCGCCGGTGCGGCCGAAACCGCAGATGACTTCGTCGGCGACGAACAGGATGTCGTACCTGGCCAGGATCTCCTTCACCTTCGGCCAGTAGGTCTGCGGCGGGATGATCACGCCACCGGCGCCCTGAATCGGCTCGGCGATGAAGGCGGCGACGTTGTCTTCGCCGACTTCGAGGATTTTCTTCTCCAGCTGCTCGGCAGCCCAGACGCCGAACTCATCCGGCGTCATGTCGCCGCCTTCGCCGAACCAGTACGGCTGAGGGATATGCACGATGCCCGGAATCGGCAGGCCGCCCTGCTCGTGCATGCCACTCATGCCGCCCAGGCTGGCGCCGGCCACGGTTGAACCGTGGTAGCCGTTGATCCGGCCGATGATGGTCTGCTTGTGCGGCTTGCCCTTCAGCGCCCAGTAGTGGCGAACCATGCGCAGCACGGTGTCGTTGCCTTCGGAGCCGGAGCCGGTGAAGAACACATGGGTCATGCCCTCGGGCGCCACGTCGGTGATCGCCTTGGCCAGCTCCAGCGCTGGCGGGTGAGCGGTCTGGAAGAACAGGTTGTAGTACGGCAGCTCGCGCATCTGCTTCTCTGCCGCCTGTACCAGCTCCTCGCGGCCGTAGCCCACCGCCACGCACCACAGGCCCGCCATGCCGTCGAGGATCTTGTGCCCCTCGCTGTCCCACAAATGCACACCCTGGGCCTTGGTGATGATGCGCGGCCCCTTCTCCTTCAGCTGCTTGTAGTCACTGAAAGGTGCAAGGTGATGCTCCCCGCTGAGGGTTTGCCATTCACGGGTTTGCGGGTTGTTGACGCTCATGTGCTTCTCCGTTGTTCGACAGCCGCGCTCCTGCGGCACCAGGGTTGATCAGACAGCAAACAGCAGGAACTCACGCTCCCAGGAACTGATGACGCGTTTGAAGTTTTCGTGCTCGGCGCGCTTGGTGGCGACATATCCGGTAATGAATTTTTTGCCCAGGTACTGCACCAGCGCACGGCTGTTTTCCATGCGTTCCAGGGCGTCCTCGATGGTCAGCGGCAGGCGCAGGTTGCGGCGTTCGTAGCCACGGCCCTGCACCGGGGCGCTGGCCTCGATGCCTTCGACCATGCCGATGTAGCCACACAGCAGGCTGGCGGCGATGGCCAGGTAAGGGTTGGCGTCGGCGCCCGGCAGGCGGTTCTCGACCCGTCGGTTTTGCGGCCCGGCATCCGGCACGCGCAGGCCGACGGTGCGGTTTTCCTCGCCCCACTCCACGTTCACCGGTGCCGAGGTGTCTGGCAGGAAACGGCGGAACGAGTTGACGTTGGGGGCGAACAGCGGCAGCGCTTCGGGGATGAACTTCTGCAGGCCACCAATGTGGTTGAGGAACAGCTCGCTCATGCTGCCGTCGTCGTTGCTGAAGATGTTCTTGCCGGTGGCAACATCGACCACGCTCTGGTGCAGGTGCATGGCACTGCCAGGCTCGCCGGTCATGGGCTTGGCCATGAAGGTGGCGGCCACATTGTGCTTGAGCGCCGCCTCGCGCATGGTGCGCTTGAACACCAGTATCTGGTCGGCCAGGTGCAGGGCATTGCCGTGACGGAAGTTGATTTCCATCTGCGCCGTGCCGTCTTCGTGGATAAGCGTGTCGAGGTCCAGCTGCTGCAGTTCGCACCAGTCGTAGACGTCTTCGAACAGCGGGTCGAATTCGTTGGCGGCTTCGATCGAGAACGACTGACGGCCGGTTTCCGGGCGGCCCGATCGGCCTACCGGTGGCTGCAGCGGGAAGTCCGGGTCTTCGCTGCGCTTGGTCAGGTAGAACTCCATCTCGGGCGCGACGATAGGCTGCCAGCCCTTGTCGGCGTAGAGCTGCAGCACCTTTTTAAGCACGTTGCGCGGCGACAGCTCGACCGGGTTGCCCTTCTTGTCGTAGGTGTCGTGGATGACCTGGGCGGTCGGCTCTATGGCCCATGGCACCAGGAACACAGCGTTCTCGTCGGGGCGGCAGATCATGTCGATGTCTGCCGGATCGAGCAGTTCGTAATAGATGTCGTCGTCGACGTAGTCGCCGGTCACGGTCTGCAGCAGCACGCTCTCGGGCAGGCGCATGCCTTTTTCGGCGATGAATTTGTTGGTGGGCGAAATCTTGCCGCGCGTGATGCCGGTCAGGTCACTGATCATGCATTCGACTTCGGTGATCTTGTGCTCTTTCAACCAATCGGTGAGCTGGTCGAGGTTGTTACTCATAAATACCTCAGGAGGTAAGGTGGTCCGCGCATTGATTCTGGATGGAGTACATTGCTAAAGCAAAACACGCGCGCACGGCCGCAGTGGATACACTGAAAACAGATGTGTCCAAAATGAGTTCGAAGGGCAGAAAGACGAAACGAAGGGCAGCAAACCGCTACGAGGGCGGGCATGGAAGCGCCAAGCGTCAATTATTGCGGCCAGGGCGACCACGCCATTGACGAAGCTTGCAAAAACGACGGAGGTACCCGATGGCACTGCGCAGGCAGTGCTTTCAGGTCGCGGCAAGCGGACCATGTGACCCTCGTATTATTGTGTTTTGGGTTGAGACCGAGCTTAGCCTTGTTCATTTTTTTACACAACACCTCCGTAAAAAATAAAACACGGCACGTCGGAGATACCCCTTTGTGAAAGAAATAGCGGATAATGGCACGCCCCGATTTGCAGCAAATCTGCCGTCGATGTGCCATTTCAGGGCATCATGGGGTTGGCTTGACATCAGTTTGTCTTTTCGATTGACTGGACCTGCAAGCCCCCCTTGATTGATATTTTTAACAACAAAGGTGTTGCATCATGTCGGTACCCCCGCGTGCCGTTCAGCTTAACGAAGCGAACGCGTTCCTTAAGGAACATCCTGAGGTTCTCTACGTTGACCTTCTGATTGCAGATATGAATGGTGTGGTGCGCGGCAAGCGCATAGAGCGCACCAGCCTCCACAAGGTTTACGAAAAAGGCATCAACCTGCCTGCCTCCCTCTTTGCCCTGGATATCAACGGTTCCACCGTCGAAAGCACCGGGCTTGGCCTGGACATCGGCGATGCTGACCGCATCTGCTACCCGATTCCCGACACGCTCTGTAACGAGCCGTGGCAAAAACGCCCCACCGCCCAGCTGCTGATGACCATGCACGAGATCGAAGGCGAGCCGTTCTTCGCCGACCCTCGTGAGGTACTGCGCCAGGTCGTCAGCAAGTTCGACGAAATGGGCCTGACCATCTGCGCCGCCTTCGAGCTCGAGTTCTACCTGATCGACCAGGAGAACGTGAACGGCCGCCCGCAGCCGCCGCGCTCGCCAATCTCGGGCAAGCGCCCGCAGTCGACCCAGGTCTACCTGATCGACGACCTCGACGAATATGCCGACTGCCTGCAGGACATCCTCGAAGGCGCGAAGGAACAAGGCATTCCAGCTGACGCCATCGTCAAGGAAAGCGCCCCGGCGCAGTTCGAAGTCAACCTGCACCACGTGGCCGACCCGCTCAAGGCGTGCGACTACGCGGTACTGCTCAAGCGGCTGATCAAGAACATCGCCTACGACCATGAAATGGACACCACGTTCATGGCCAAGCCCTACCCGGGCCAGGCAGGTAACGGCCTGCATGTACACATTTCCGTGCTGGACAAAGATGGCAACAACATCTTCACCAGCGAGGATCCCGAGCAGAACGCCGCGCTTCGTCACGCAATCGGCGGTGTGCTCGAGACCCTGCCTGCATCGATGGCGTTCCTCTGCCCGAACGTCAACTCGTACCGCCGCTTTGGCGCACAGTTCTACGTGCCGAACGCGCCCAGCTGGGGCCTGGACAACCGCACCGTGGCCTTGCGTGTACCAACAGGCTCGGCGGATGCCGTGCGCATCGAACACCGCGTGGCCGGTGCCGACGCCAACCCGTACCTGATGATGGCGGCTGTGTTGGCTGGCGTGCACCACGGCCTGACCAACAAGATCGAGCCAGGCGCGCCAGTCGAGGGCAACTCGTACGAGCAGCACGAGCAGAGCCTGCCGAACAACCTGCGCGATGCCCTGCGCGAGCTGGACGACAGCGAGATCCTGAACAAGTACATCGATCCGAAGTACATCGACATCTTTGTCGCGTGCAAGGAAAGCGAGCTGGAGGAGTTCGAACACTCGATCTCCGACCTCGAGTACAACTGGTATCTGCATACCGTGTAAATGAAAACGCCGCCCACAAGGGCGGCGTTTTTCATTCTGGGGAGTGCACCGGCTGTACCGGCCCTATCGCCGGCAAGCCAGCTCCCACAGTAGAGGCCAGCTTTGAAGGCTGTGCTGTACCTGTGGGAGCTGGCTTGCCGACGATAGGGCCATTAAAGGTTTACAAAGACTTCTCGAAAATCTTCGAATTGCGCTGGTAGTTGTACAGCGAAGCCCGCGCCGCCGGCAGCCGCTCCACACCACTGGGCGCAAACCCGCGTTCGCGGAACCAGTGCGCCGTGCGCGTCGTCAGCACGAACAGGGTATTCAAGCCCATCTGCCGCGCCCGGCTTTCGATACGCTCCAACAGTTCATCCCCACGCCCACCATGGCGGTATTCCGGGTTCACCGCCAGGCACGCCAGCTCACCGGCCTCGGAATCGGCAATCGGGTACAACGCCGCACAGGCGATGATCATGCCTTCGCGCTCGACCACGCTGAACTGTTCGATCTCGCGCTCCAGCACCTCGCGCGAGCGGCGCACCAGGATGCCCTGCTCTTCCAGCGGGCTGATCAGGTCCAGCAAGCCGCCGACATCCTCGATGGTCGCCTCGCGCACCACTTCGAACTGCTCCTGCGACACCAGTGTGCCGCCACCGCCACGGGTGAACAGCTCGGTCAACAAGGCACCGTCCTCGGCATAGCTGACGATATGGCTGCGCGCCACGCCGCCTTTGCAGGCCTCGGCGGCGGCATCCAGCAATTCGCCCTGGTAGTCGCTGCCCAGACGCTTCAAGTGCGGCGCAACCTGCTGCGGGCGCAGCTCGCGCACCAGCTTGCCGTCGGCGTCCAACAGGCCCGGTTCGGCGCCGAACAGCAGCAGCTTGTCGGCGCCCAGTTCGATGGCGGCACGGGTGGCCACGTCTTCGCAGGCCAGGTTGAAGATTTCTCCGGTGGGCGAATAGCCCAGCGGCGACAGCAGCACGATGGAGCGCTCGTCGAGCAGGCGGCTGATGCCCTTGCGGTCGACCCGGCGCACTTCGCCGGTGTGGTGGTAGTCCACCCCTTCGAGCACGCCGATCGGCCGCGCCGTGACCAGGTTGCCAGACGCCACGCGCAGCCGCGAGCCCTGCATCGGCGAGGCAGCGATGTCCATCGACAGGCGCGCCTCGATGGCCAGGCGCAGGGCGCCTACGGCATCGATCACGCAGTCCAGGGTGGCGGCATCGGTGATGCGCAGGCCATGGTGGTAGTGCGGGGTGAGGCCGCGATCAGCCAGGCGGCTTTCGATCTGCGGGCGCGAGCCGTGCACCAGCACCAGCCGCACGCCAAGGCTGTGCAGCAGCACCAGGTCGTGAACGATATTGCCGAAATTAGGGTGTTCCACCCCATCGCCAGGGAGCATGACCACGAAGGTGCAGTCGCGATGGGCATTGATGTACGGGGAGGCATGACGCAGCCAGTTGACGTAGTCGGGCATGACAGGGCCTGTGGATAAGTGGACGGAGAACGGCGATACAGGGGGCGTTCAGGATCATCGTCGGAACAGGCTTGCGGTCACGCGCGGTCTCCTCTAGGCAGGAACGAATCAACTTGATTGACGTTTAGTGCAGGCAATAGTGCCGGATCAGGTCACGCAATAGACGCACGGTAGGCTCGATTCGTGACATTTCCAGGTATTCGCCGGGCTGGTGGGCACAGGCGATGTCGCCAGGGCCCAGCACGATGGTCTGGCAGCCCAGCTGCTGAAGATAAGGCGCTTCGGTGCCGAACGCTACCGCTTCGGCGCGATGGCCGGTCAGGCGTTCTGCCACCTGCACCAGCTCGGCGTCGGCGGCTTGCTCGAACGCGGGCACCTCCGGGAACAGCGGCGCGTAGTCGATACGCACTTCATGGCGCTCGGCTACGGGCCGCAGTTTTTCGCGGATGGCCGCGCGCAATTGCTCCACATCCATGCCTGGCAGCGGGCGCAGGTCGAATTCCAGGGCGCACTGGCCACAGATGCGGTTGGGGTTGTCACCGCCGTGGATGCAGCCGAAGTTCAGGGTAGGGGTTGGCACGCTGAACTGCGGGTTGCTGTAGTTTTCCTGCCATTGCTGGCGCAGGCCCATCAGCTCGGCCATCACCGCGTGCATGGCCTCCATCGCGCTGCGGCCCAGGCTTGGGTCCGACGAATGGCCGCTGCGCCCGAGGATATCGATGCGGTCCATGAGGATGCCCTTGTGCATGCGGATCGGCCGCAACCCGGTAGGCTCGCCAATCACCGCCGCGCGGCCCAGCGGCTGGCCGGCCTCCGCCAGGGCACGGGCGCCGGACATGGAACTTTCTTCATCGCAGGTGGCGAGGATCAGCAGCGGCTGCTTGAAATCGTGCTCCAGCAACGGAATGACCGCTTCGATGACCAGCGCGAAGAAGCCCTTCATGTCGCAGCTGCCCAGGCCGATCCAGCGGCCATCGGCCTCGGTCAGCTTCAGTGGGTCGCTGGCCCACAGCTGGTCGTCATAGGGCACAGTGTCACTGTGCCCGGCCAGCACCAGGCCACCCGGGCCGCTGCCACGGCTGGCCAGCAGGTTGAACTTGCCGGGGCTGACCTGCTGGATATCGCAGGCGAACCCCAGGTCGCCCAGCCAGCCGGCCAGCAGGTCGATGACCTGGCGGTTGGACTGGTCGAGCGCAGGCTGGGTGCAACTGACCGAAGGCGCGGCGATCAAGGCGGCAAACTGGTCTTTCAGCGTCGGCAACGGCATGCGCGTACTCCTCGGAAGCGTTACCCATCATAACAATGCCGTCCATTCGCAGGGCAACCCCGCGAACAATCGACCACGATCCAACAGTCGACAGCCGACTGCTGTAAACTCCTTGGCAACCACGCCCCCTCCTTCGAGTCTGTGATGCACAAAGAAACCGAACTCAAGCTCCGCGCCAGTCGCGAGACCCTTGCCGCCTTGCGCGAGCACCCTCTGCTGAAAAAGCGCAACAAGTCCGGCTGGCAGACCCGCGAACTGACCAATCAGTACTTCGACACCCCCGAGCGCGAGCTTTCTGCAGCCCGCGTCGCCCTGCGCCTGCGCCGCGATGGCGAAGTCATCATCCAGACCTTGAAGTGCCGTGGCCAGAGCGTGGCCGGTCTGTCCGTACGCCAGGAACATGAATGGCAGCTGGACAAGGCCAAGCTCGACCTGAAGAAACTCGACGCCACCTGCTGGCCCGAGCAGCTGGCCGACCTGGACAAGAAAACCATCAAGCCGCTGTTCAGCACCGATTTCACCCGTGAATTCGCCGAAATCGCCTGGGGCCGTGGCAAGAGCAAAGTGGTGATCGAAGCTGCGCTGGACCAAGGCTTCGTCATCGCCGGCAAGCGCAAGGAAGAGATTTGCGAGCTGGAGCTGGAACTGCGCGAAGGTGAGCCGCAAGCCCTGCTGGAGCTGGCCGCCGAGCTGGCCGCCAGCCTGCCGCTGATGCCCTGCGACATCAGCAAGGCCGAGCGTGGCTACCGCCTGCTGCAGCCGGACAGCTACGAGCTGGGCCTGCCCAGCACCGAGCTGGACGCCGAAATGGCCTTGGACGACGCCTACGCTGCGGTGGCCTGGCAACTGTTGGCCAGCAGCCAGCGCCTGGCCGAGCAATACCGCCACAACGGCCACTGGCGTCTGCTGCAAGACTGGGTCGATTGCCTGAGCGAGCTGCGGGCGCTCACCGCCAGCCTGGGCCAGGCCGCGCCACGTGCCACCACCCGCGACCTGCGCAGCAGCCTCGACGCCTTGCTCGAAGACTGGCGCCCGCTGGTGCAGGCCGGTAACGATGACGAAGACATCCGCCGCGCCGCCCCCGAGCAGTTTGCCGAAGAGCTGGAAGATGTGCGCTGGGGCCAGTTCTCGCTGGAAACCTCGCGCTGGCTGCTGGCCCGTGCCTGGACCGTGGACCGCAAGGGCCGCGGCGAACGTCAGGGCAAGGCGCAGCTGGCCAACTGGCTGGCGCACCTGCTGGGCGAAGAAGGCCGTGCATTGAAGCTGCCGTTGTACACCCAGCGCCCGGAAGACCTGGCCGAGCAGCTGCCACGTATCGAGCAGTTGCTGGCCTGGCTGCACCATGCCCGCCAAGTGCTCGAAGCACCACAGATGGACCGCCTGTATGGCGACCTGAAAAAACTCCACGAGCTGGCGGAATCGCCGCTGGGCGAAGAGCCCAACGAGCTGCTTGAGGCGCGCATCGACCAGGCGCGTGCAGTCGATCAGAGCCGCGGCTGGAAGCACCTGCTCAAGGGCTGATCCCTGTAGGAGATTGCCCAGCTCATTGGGCTGCGCTGTCGCCCAGAGAACTGATGCTGGGCGCTCCGCGTAACCTCTGGGAGCCGGCGCGCCCGCTCCCACAGGGTCCCTTCTAAATCAGTAAGTTATATGCACTTCTATGAGGACGGGCTTGCCCCGAAGAGGCCGGCACAGGCACAGCAAGATTTCGAAACTTAACTTTCGCGGTAACCCTCCCCCGTCCGGGCTAGCCTTGCTCAGCACTTCCATCAGGCACGGACGCCAATCATGCATACCCCCGACAACCCGGCACTCGACCTCAAGCGCGTCCTCGAAGCGCTGCTGGCTGATCAGCACCTGCACGCCAACGACACCCTGCACGTGCTCGAACACGCCGCAGCCAAGCCAGCCTGCCACCCCCTCGAGCAAATTGCCGCCTGCCACCTTGAAAACCGCCAGGACCCTGGCCACCCCCTGGACCTGGAGTACCTCTGCCAATGGTTGGCCGGCAAGGTCGGCCAGCCCTACCTGCGCATCGACCCCCTGCAACTCGACCTGCCCCAGGTCGCGGGTCTGATCTCCCCGGCGTTCGCCCAGCGCCATGGCATCCTCATCGTCGCTGCCGACCCATCCAGCGTTACGGTCGCCAGTGCCCAGCCCTACCAGCAGGACTGGCAGGCCGACCTGGCCCGCAGCCTGGGGCGGCCGATCCGTCGTGTCCTGGCCAGCCCACTGCAACTGCGCCAGTCAGCGCAGTCGTTCTCCCGTCTGGCCCAGTCGGTAAAAGGTGCGCAACACCAACAATCGGCCAGCCTTGGCGAACTCGAACAGCTGCTGGAGCTGGGCAAGCGCCAGGCCGAAGCCAGCGCGGACGACGCGCACATCGTGCATATCGTCGACTGGCTGCTGCAGTACGCCATCGAGCAGCGCGCCAGCGATATCCACCTGGAACCGCGCCGCGAGCAGGGCCAGCTGCGCTACCGCATCGACGGCGTGCTGCATAACGTGTACGCCTTCCCCGCCGGGGTGACCCTGGCATTGGTCAGCCGCCTGAAACACCTTGGCCGGATGGATGTAGCGGAAAAGCGCCGGCCACAAGACGGCCGGCTGCAAAGCCGGCTGCAAGATGGCGGCGAAGTGGAGCTGCGGCTATCGACCCTGCCAACCCCGTTTGGTGAAAAGCTGGTGCTGCGCCTGTTCGACCCGCAACAACTGCAGGTGGGCTTTGACCGGCTCGGCCTGCAAGGGCAGCAACTGGCCCGGTGGCACGACCTGCTGCGCCAGCGCCAGGGCATCATCCTGGTGACCGGGCCCACCGGCTCCGGCAAGACCAGCACGCTGTATGCCAGCCTCAAGCTGCTGGCCACGCCGCAGGTCAACCTGTGCACCATAGAGGACCCGATCGAGCGCCTGGAGCCCGCCTTCAACCAGCTGCAGGTCCAGCCCACCCTGGACCTTACGTTTGCCAGCGGTGTGCGGGCGATGCTGCGCCAGGACCCGGATATCATCATGATCGGCGAAATTCGCGACCGCGAAACCGCTCTGGTGGCGGTACAGGCAGCGCTGACCGGTCACCTGGTACTGTCGACCCTGCATACCAACGACGCCTGCGCGGCGATTACCCGCCTGCAAGAGCTGGGTGTTGCCGACTACCTGCTCAAGGCAACGCTGGTCGGGGTCATGGCCCAGCGACTGGTGCGCACGCTGTGTGCCGACTGCCGGGGCGATGCGGCGGCAACCAGCGGCCAGCCATGCCGTACTTGCCGCGGCACCGGGTTTCATGGCCGCACGGGGCTGTTCGAACTATTGGTGCCCAGCGACAGCCTGCGTGCGCAGATAGGCCCGGGCAGCGACCTGGCCACCCTGCGGCGCCAGGCCGTGGCCGATGGGCTGCTCGATTTGCGCAGCTGTGGGGAGGCCAAAGTGGCCTGCGGGCAGACCCGGCTGGAGGAAGTACTGCGGGCCTGTTCCTGAGCAAAAAACCCTTGTAATCAAGGAACTTGCCCTCTGAAGCAAGATCAAACCGCGCATCTTCAACCCTCACCCTTCGAGGTGTTTCAACATGCGTCTCAAAACCGCCATCGCCGCCGCTGCCTTGCTTTCGCTGCCTCTTGGCTCGGCCATGGCCGATACCTTTTGGCGTAACGTGATTTCTTCCGGTGCCACTACCGCATCCAGCTACCTGACCTCGCGGGATCACAAGCTGGTGATGGCGGCGCAGGATGACGCCGGCAGCTTCGTGGCCAGCGAGGGCGCCATTCGCGGGCCGTTCCTGGAGTCGGCGCTGAACCAGGTGCGCGCGGAGAACCCGGGCATGCAGGCATCCGACATGGAGCTGGCCAATGCCATCCTGGCCAAGAACGCGGTAGCCGAATAACCGCGCTGGATTCTTCGCGGGCAAGCCCGCGAAGAATCCACACCATCCTCAGCGATAAGCCTCCACCGGCACACACGCACAGAACAGATTCCTGTCCCCATACACATTGTCGACCCGGTTCACCGCCGGCCAGTACTTGTGCTGACGCACATGAGCACTGGGCGCCACCGCCTGCTCCAGGCTATACGGCCTTTCCCACGCCCCCAGCACATCGGCCAAGGTATGCGGCGCATGCTTGAGCGGGTTGTTCTCCGCTGGCCAGTTGCCCTCCTGCACCTCAGCAATTTCCGCCCGAATCGCCAGCATCGCCTCGACGAACCGGTCCAGCTCGGCCTTCGATTCACTCTCGGTCGGCTCCACCATCAGCGTGCCCGGTACCGGGAATGACATGGTCGGCGCGTGGAAACCATAGTCCATCAGGCGCTTGGCCACGTCCTCCTCGCTGATGCCGGTCAAGGCCTTCAACGGCCGCAGGTCGAGGATGCACTCATGCGCCACCCGCTGGTTGCGCCCGCGATAGAGCACCGGGAAGGCGCCACCCAGCTGGCTGGCCAGGTAGTTGGCCGAGAGAATCGCCACTTCGCTGGCATCGGCCAGCTGTGGCCCCATCATGGCAATGTACATCCAGCTGATCGGCAGAATGCTGGCGCTGCCCCAGGGTGCGGCGCTGACCGCGCTGTTGTTGGGGTCCAGGCCCGGCACCGGTACCACCGGGTGGCTGGCGACAAATGGCGTTAGGTGCGCACGGATGCCGATTGGCCCCATGCCCGGGCCGCCACCGCCGTGGGGGATGCAGAAGGTCTTGTGCAGGTTCATGTGCGAAACGTCGGCACCGATGTCTGCCGGCCGCGCCAGGCCCACCTGGGCATTGAGGTTGGCGCCGTCCATGTACACCTGCCCGCCGTGCTGATGCACCACCTCGCAGATTTCGCGAATGCCCTCTTCGTACACGCCGTGGGTCGACGGATAGGTGATCATCAGGCATGACAAGCGCTCGCCAGCCGCATGGGCCTTGGCCTTCAGGTCGGCCAGGTCGACGTTGCCATCGTTGTCGCAATCGACGATCACCACCTCCATACCGGCCATTTGCGCCGAAGCCGGGTTGGTACCGTGGGCCGAGGACGGGATCAGGCACAGGGTTCGTTGCGGCTGGTGGCGGCTGCGGTGGTAGCGGGTGATGGCCATCAGGCCGGCGTACTCACCCTGGGCGCCCGAGTTGGGCTGCATGCAGATGGCGTCGAAACCGGTGATCGTACACAGCCAGCTTTCCAGCTCGTCGATCATCGCCTTGTAACCCGTAGCCTGGGCCGCCGGGGCAAACGGGTGCAGTTGGGCGAAACCCGGCCAGGTAATGGGGATCATCTCGCTGGTGGCGTTGAGTTTCATGGTGCACGACCCCAGCGGGATCATCGACTGGTTCAGGGCCAGGTCCTTGTTTTCCAGCTGCTTGAGGTAGCGCAGCATCTCGGTTTCGCTGTGATGCAGGTTGAACACCGGGTGGGCGAGCAATGGCGTGCGCCGCACCAGGTTGGCCGGGATGCCCTCGGGCAGTGCCAGCTGGTCGAGTGCCGCAATGTCCAGGCCGTGGTCGACACCCAGGAAGATGTCCAGCAGGCGCAGCACCGTCTGCTCGTTGCACGTTTCGTCCAGGCTGACACCCAGGTGCCCGCGACCAAGGATGCGCAGATTGATGTGCGCCGCTTCGGCGCTTTCGATGATGGCGGCCTGCGCGCCACCCACATCCACGGTAAGGGTGTCGAAGAAGTGCTGGTTGAGGCGCTGGATGCCCTTGGCCTCAAGGCCTGCGGCCAGGATGAAGGTCAGCCGATGCACCCGCTGGGCAATACGCTGCAGGCCTTGCGGGCCGTGGTACACCGCATAGAAACCGGCGATATTGGCCAGCAGCACCTGGGCCGTGCAGATATTGGAGTTGGCCTTCTCGCGGCGGATATGCTGCTCACGCGTTTGCAAAGCCATGCGCAGCGCGGTGTTGCCCCGCGCATCGCGGGACACGCCGATGATGCGCCCGGGCATGGCCCGCTTGTAGTCGTCGCGGCAGGCGAAATAGGCAGCATGGGGGCCGCCGTAGCCCATCGGCACGCCGAAGCGCTGGGTCGACCCCAGTACCACATCCGCGCCCAGCTCCCCAGGCGGCGCCAGTACCACCAGGCTGAGCAGGTCGGCAGCGACGCAGGCCAGGGCCTGCTGGCCGTGCAACCGGTCGATCAGCGGGCGCAGGTCGCGCACTTCGCCGTGGGTATCGGGATACTGCAGCAAAGCGCCGAATACCGCGTGTTTGCCAAGGTTATCCACAGAATCGACGATCAGCTCGAAGCCAAAACCCTCGGCACGGGTCTTCAGTACCGACAAGGTCTGTGGATGGCAGTGCTGGTCGGCGAAGAAGGCATTGCTCTTGTTGCGCGCCACCCGTTTGGCCAGGGCCATGGCTTCGGCGGCGGCGGTGGCTTCGTCGAGCAGAGAGGCATTGGCCAGGGCCAGCCCGGTGAGGTCGATGACCATTTGCTGGAAGTTCAGCAGCGCCTCGAGCCGGCCTTGGGCGATCTCGGGTTGATAGGGGGTGTAGGCGGTGTACCAGCCCGGGTTCTCCAGCACGTTGCGCAGGATCACGGTTGGGGTGATGGTGCCGTGGTAGCCCATGCCGATCAGGCTGGTCCAGACCTGGTTCTGCTCTGCGTAACCGGCGAGTTTGGCCAGGGCGGCTTGCTCGTCCAGCGCCGGCGGCAGGTCGAGAGGGCGATTGAGGCGAATATCGGGCGGTACGGTCTGCTCGATCAGCTCACTGCGACTGGTAATGCCCAGCGCATCGAGCATGGCCTGCTGCTCCGCGGCATCGGGGCCCAGGTGGCGACGCAGGAAAGGGTTGAGTTCTTGCAGTTGACGCAGGGACGGCGACTGGGACATGACGACGCTCTCTTCCTGGACCAGGTCTCATGGAGACTTACAAGTCTAGGAAGGGATTGCCGATTCTGCGGGGAAACTTGTTTTCACCTGCCGAAAGCCGGGGGCGCCTTGCGCCCCTATCGCGACACAACGCCGCTCCTACCTGGGATCGCGGTCTCCTGCAGGAGCGGCCTTGTGTCGCGATGGGCTAACGATCTATCAGTTACTCGCCGATGAGGGCCTGGTAGCCCGCAGCATCCAGCAGCTTGTCCAGCTCGGCCTTGTCGCTAGGCTTCAGCTTGAAGATCCACGCGCCGTAAGGTTCTTCGTTCAGCTGCTCCGGGCTATCGGCCAGCTCTTCGTTCACCGCAATCACTTCGCCACCGATCGGCGCGTAAATATCCGAAGCGGCCTTCACCGACTCGACCACACCGGCAGCGTCGCCAGCGTCAAACACCTTGCCGACTTCGGCCAGTTCGACAAACACCACATCACCCAGGGCTTGCTGGGCGTGGTCGCTGATGCCCACGGTCACCGTGCCGTCGGCTTCCAGGCGGGCCCATTCATGGCTTTCGGCAAAACGCAGGTCGGCGGGGATATTGCTCATGTCTTGAATTCCTCGATTGGCACAGCGGTAGGCCCGCCGTTAAAAATTGTTCAGATCAGGATTTTGCCGTGGCGCACGAAGGTTGGTTTCACCACCCGCACCGGGTACCACTTGCCGCGGATTTCCACCTCGGCCCGGTCACCGGTAGCCATGGGTACGCGCGCAAGGGCAATGGACTTGCTCAGCGTAGGTGAGAAACTACCACTGGTGATCTCCCCTTCGCCAATGCCGGCTACACGTACCACCTGGTGGGCACGTAATACACCACGCTCTTCAAGCACCAGGCCAACCAGTTTTTCCTGCACGCCGTGCTCGATTTCCGCCAACAGGCCGGTGCGGCCGATGAAGTCGCGGTCGGCTGGCTCCCAGGCGATCGACCAGCCCAGGTTGGAGGTGAGCGGGGTGTGGGCTTCGTCGATATCCTGGCCGTACAGGTTCATGCCGGCTTCCAGGCGCAGGGTATCGCGGGCGCCTAGCCCGCTTGGAGCAATGCCGGCACCGACCAGATCGTTGAAGAAAGCCACGGCCTGATCACCCGGGAAGATGATCTCAAGGCCGTCTTCACCGGTGTACCCGGTGCGGGCAATGAACCAGTCACCTTCCGCTACGCCTTCGAACGGGCGCAGCTCACGCACCAGAGCGGCGCGCGAGGCACTGAGCAAGGCTGCGACTTTTTCGCGGGCGTGCGGGCCCTGAATGGCGAGGATGGCCAGGTCGGGGCGCACCTCGGAATTCACCGCAAAACTGCCGCGCTGCAGCGCCAGCCAATCGAGCACCTTGGCCCGGGTGGCGGCGTTGGTAACCAGGCGATAGCCGTTTGCCGTGCGGTAGACGATCAGATCATCGATGACGCAGCCCTGCTCGTTAAGCAGCGGGCTGTACATCGCCTTGCCAACCCCTTCGAGCCGGGCGACATCGTTGGCCAGCAGATGCTGCAGCCAGACAGTGGCGTCAGCGCCATCGACATCGATCACCGTCATGTGGGAAACATCGAAAACCCCACAGTCGCTACGCACCTGATGGTGCTCTTCCACCTGCGAGCCATAGTGCAGGGGCATGTCCCAGCCACCGAAATCGACCGTCTTGGCACCTAGCGCCAGGTGCAGGTCATACAAAAGCGTGCGCTGTCCCATGGGTTTCTCCTTCCGGGCGTGGCGAAGCGGCGGCGGTCGATGACGTTTGGTCGTCAGCTCTTCTTGTAGGACCCGCCGCGCGAATGCCGCGCATTGTAGCCGCAAGGTCGCGAACTGGCATCCTCACTGACTGTGACCGGGTCGTCGTGCCGAACGGCGGATCAGGCCGATAACCGGCAGCAAGCCCACAACTATCAGGGTCAGCGCCGGCAACGAGGCCCGCGCCCACTCGCCTTCGCTGGTCATCTCGAACACGCGCACCGCGAGGGTATCCCAGCCGAACGGACGCATCAGCAAGGTGGCCGGCATTTCCTTGAGCACATCGACGAACACCAGCAGGGCCGCGCTCAGCGCACCCGGTACCAGCAACGGCAGATACACCTTGAAAAACAATCTTGCGCCACCTACGCCCAGGCTGCGCGAGGCCTCGGGCAATGACGGGCGAATGCGCTCCAGACTGCTTTCCAGCGGCCCGTAGGCCACCGCGATGAAGCGCACCAGATAAGCCAGCAGCAACGCCGACAGGCTGCCGAGCAGCAGCGGCTTGCCCGCCCCGCCCAGCCAGGTCGACAGCGGGATGACCAGGTGGTTGTCGAGGTAACTGAAGGCCAGCATGATCGCCACCGCCAGCACCGAACCTGGCAAGGCATAGCCCAGGTTGGCCAGCCCGACCCCGGCGCGGATACCGCCTGTCGGCGCCTGGCGCCGGGCAAACGCCAGCAGCAATGCCACGCACACCGTCACCAGCGCCGCCATGCCGCCCAGGTACAGGGTGTGCAGTACCAGGCCGACATAGCGCTCGTCCAGGTCATGCCTGCCGCGCTGCCAGAACCACGCCAGCAGCTGCAGCAGCGGGATGACGAAGGCGCAGGCAAACACCAGCAGGCACCAGCCGCTGGCCAGCAACGCCTTGACCCCACGCAGGTGATACAGCGCCTGCGCCCGCGGGCGTTCGTTGCCGCTGCGGCTGGCGCCCCGTGCCCGGCGCTCGCCGTACAGCACCAGCATCACCGCCAGCAACAGCAGGCTGGCCAGCTGCGTCGCGCTGGAAAGGCTGAAGAAGCCGTACCAGGTCTTGTAGATGGCGGTGGTGAAAGTGTCGAAGTTGAACACCGCCACCGCACCGAAGTCAGCCAGGGTTTCCATCAGGGCCAGGGCAATACCGGCACCGATTGCCGGCCGCGCCATGGGCAGGGCCACGCGCCAGAACGCCTGCAGGGGGGACAAGCCGAGTACGCGGGCCGCTTCCATCAGACCCTTGCCCTGGGCCAGGAACGCCGTGCGTGCCAGCAGGTAGACATAGGGGTAGAACACCAGCACCAGCACGATGATCACCCCGCCGGTGGAGCGCACGCGTGGCAGGCGCATCGGCCCGAATACCTCGCGCAGGGCGGTTTGCACCGGGCCGGCGAAGTCCAGCAGGCCGACGAAGACGAATGCCAGCACGTAGGCCGGGATGGCGAATGGCAGCATCAGTGCCCAGTCCAGCCAGCGCCTGCCGGGGAACTCGCAGAGGCTGGTGAGCCATGCCAGGCTCACGCCCAGCACGGTGACGCCGATGCCGACCCCCACCACCAGGGTCAGGGTATTGCCGAGCAGGCGGCTCATCTGGGTGTCGAGCAGGTGCGACCAGATCTGCAGGTCGATCGATTGCCAGGACAGCAGCAGGACGCTGAGGGGCAGGAGTACCAGGGCCGCGATCAGTGAGACCGGGAGGTACCAGCGGCGTTGGGGGGTGTGAGGCAAGGCGTGGTTCTCGATGGCGATGGCGACCGCTGCGCGGTCGTTCGCGGCGGTTCGGCGTTCCGATGAACCGCCGCGAAAGGGCCCTTGCAGGCCCCGGAAGGATAAGCCTTGGCGCTTAGTTGTAGCCAGCCCGATCCATCAGGCGGATGGCCTCAGCCTGGCGCTTGCCGGCAATTTCCACAGGAATGCTGTCAGCCTTGAAGCTGCCCCACGCCGCGACTTCCTCCGAAGGCTTGACCTTAGGGTTGGCCGGGAACTCCTGGTTGATGTCGGCAAACAGCTTCTGCGCCTCCTCGCCAGTCATCCATTCCACCAGTTTTTTCGCCGCTTCCGGGTGTGGTGCGTGCTTGGTCAGGCCGATGCCCGACAGGTTCACGTGCACGCCACGGTCACCCTGGTTGGGCCAGAAGATCTTCACCGGCAGCTGCGGGTTCTGCTTGTGCAGGCGGCCGTAGTAATAGGTGTTGACCACGCCCACGTCGCATTGGCCAGCCGCGACCGCCTGGATCACGGCGTTGTCGTCGGAGAACACATCGGTGGACAGGTTGTTGACCCAGCCTTTGACGATCTGCTCGGTCTTGGCCTCGCCATGGGTTTCGATCAGGGTGCCGGTCAGCGACTGGTTGTACACCTTCTTCGCTGTACGCAGGCACAGGCGGCCTTCCCATTGCTTGTCGGCCAGGGCCTCGTAAGTGCTCAGCTCCTGCGGCTTGACCCGCTCGGTGGCGTAGATGATGGTGCGCGCCCGCAGGCTAAGGCCGGTCCATTCATGGGACGAGGCGCGGTACTGGGGCGGGATGTTCTGGTCGATGATGTCGGACTTGATCGGCTGCAGGATGCCCATCTGCTCGGCTTGCCAGAGGTTGCCGGCATCCACGGTCAGCAGCAGGTCGGCCACGCCGTTATCGCCCTCGGCCTTGATGCGCTGCATCAACGGTGCTTCCTTGTCGGTGATGAACTTGATCTTCACCCCGGTCTTGGCGGTATAGGCATCGAAGACCGGCTTGATCAGCTCGTCGATGCGCGAGGAGTACACCACCACTTCGTCTGCTGCCTGGGCAGTGCCGCCGAACAGGGTCAGGGCCAGGGCGGCCAGTAGGGGCTTGCGTGGCAACATGGAAAGCACTCCTCGGATCGTATGAGAGGCGCAAATGGTAGTGAATCCCATTTTCCAGCTCACCCCCCGCGCAGTTACCGGATGTTGCAGAAGCCGCACATTGCCTTTGTAGGAGCCGCCTTGTGCTGCGAAAGGGCCAGCAGCCTGATCCAGATGTTCGGCTAGGCTACCGAGCCTCTTGGCAGCACAAGGCTGCTCCAACAAGGCATTGTCGGCGGCCTTCAGGCCTTTGCCAGATCTGGCAGGTCACCACTGAGCCCCAACGCCTGACGCACAAACAGTGCCTTGGCCTCCGGCATCTGCTCTACCAGTTTCAACCCGCTGTTACGCAACCAGCGCAGCGGCAACGGATTGGCCTGGAACAACCGCTCGAAGCCCTCCATCGCCGCCATCAACGCCAGGTTGTGCGGCATGCGCCGGCGCTCGTAGCGGCTCAGCACCTTCACATCCGCCAACCGCTCGCCACGCTCGCAGGCATTGACCAGTACCTCGGCCAGCACCGCCGCATCCAGAAAGCCCAGGTTCACGCCCTGCCCCGCCAGCGGGTGAATGGTGTGCGCAGCATCACCGATCAAGGCCAGACCTTCTTGCACATAGCGCTTGGCGTGACGCTGTCGCAGCGGCACGCACACCCGTGGGTCGGCCTGCAGTACATCGCCCAGTCGGCCCTCGAAGGCCCGCTCCAGCGCCTGCAGGAACGCCGTTTCATCCAGCGCCATCAGTCGCTCGGCGTGCTCCGGGGTGGTCGACCAGACAATCGAGCACCAGTCCTGCTGGCCATCGCGGGTCAATGGCAGGAAGGCCAGGGGCCCTTCATCGGTGAAGCGCTGCCAGGCGGTAGCCTGGTGCCCGGCACCGCAACGCACACTGGTGACGATGGCATGGTGCAGGTAATCCCACTCGCGGGTTTCGCAACCGGCCAGGCGCCGTACCGCCGAGTTGGCGCCGTCGGCCGCGATCACCAACGGCGCGCGCAGTTGCCTGCCATCGGCCAGAGTCAGCAGCCACTCGTCACCGGAGCGGCGCAGTTGCTCCAGCCGCGCATTGGCCAGCAAGCCGATGTCGCTGTCATGCAGGCGTTCCAGCAGGCCATCCTGCACCACCCGGTTCTCGACGATATGGCCGAGCACCTGGGCATGCACGCTGGCGGCCGAAAAGTGAATCTGCCCGGTGCCACTGCCATCCCACACGTGCATGTCCGAGTAAGGCGTGGCACGCCGCCGGGCAATGCCCTCCCAGGCGCCAAGGCGCTCGAGGATGCGCTGGCTGGCGGCCGACAACGCACTGACGCGTGGCTCGAACGCGGCCTGGGCATCGAACGGCTTGACCGTCAGCGGGCCACCGTCGAGCAACAGGATTTGCAGGCCACTGTGGCGCAATGCCAGGGCCAGAGCGCTGCCGACCATACCGGCACCGACAATCAACAGATCTGCGCGCATTTCCATGCCTTACGCCAGCCTCGCTTGCGGCTTCAGCCGCACGTATAGGGTTTTATCGACCCGCGCCACCAGCTCGCCGGCGCCATCGCGGATATCAACCTGCAAACGCGGCAGGCACTTCTTGCCGGTGGCGGTCTGCTGGCGAATGTCGTCCAGCAGCGCGTCATCGACGTGGAATTCGGCATACACCGGGCCTTTGCCCGGCGAAATGAAGTCGATGCTGGCGGCTTTGTCCCAGACAATGTAGTCGCGCCCCAGTTGCTCGATCAGCAGCAGCATGTAGAACGGGTCGACCATCGAATACAGGCTGCCACCAAACTGGGTACCGACGTAGTTGCGGTTCCAGCGGGTCAGCTTCATGCAAACCTTTACGCTGCGCAGGTCCGGGCCGATGTGCTGGATACGGATGCCGGCACCGAGGTACGGCGGGTAAAGGTTCAACAGCCAGCGCAACATGCGCGCCCGGCGCGCCAGCCTGCGGGGGTTGCTCATGCCTGGCCCCGCGGATCGGGTCGGGTGCCCAGGCCCATGGCCTGGCGGGCAAACCAGCTTTTGGCCGGCGGCAGCAGATCCAGCCCAAGCAGGCCGAGGTTGCGCCCGGCGGCCAGCAGCGGCTGGTTGCTGCCGAACAGCCGGGTGACCTGATCGGAAAAACCGATGGTCAAGGCCTGGTCCGTACGCTGGCGTTGGCGATAGGCCTGCAGCGTGGCCAGGTCGCCGGGTTGCTGCGGGCCAGCCAGCAGCGCGTCGGCCAGCGACTGCACGTCACGCAGCGACAGGTTGAAACCCTGGCCGGCGATGGGGTGCAGGCTGTGCGCGGCGTTGCCCAGCACCACCAGGTGCGGACGCACCTGCTCTTGGGCCTCGATCAATGACAGTGGATAAAGGTGCCGCGCGCCTACCTGGCGCAAGGCACCCAGGCGGTAGCCGAACACACCCTGCAGCTCGCGCAGGAAGCTGCGTTCGTCGACGTCGGCCAGACGCCGCGCGTCCATGCCCTGCCGGGTCCAGACCAGTGCACAGCGGTTGTCCGGCAGCGGCAGCAAGGCCATCGGGCCTTCTTCGGTAAACCGTTCAAAGGCCTGGCCGCCATGGGCCTCGCCCGGGGTGATGTTGGCGATCAACGCACTTTGCTGGTAAGGCGTATGGCGCACGTGAATCCCCAGTTGCTCGCGCAGGCCAGAGCGGCCACCGTCGGCCAGTACCGCCAGGTCGCACTCCAGCTGGGTTTCATCGTTGAGCACAAGGCGGTAGCCGCCTTCGATGGCCTGCATCGACGTCACTTCCGCCGGGCAGCGCCAGCTCACCACGTCGCTGTCCAACCCTTGCCACAGGCACTGGCCGAGCCAGGCGTTTTCCACCACGTAGCCCAACGCCGGCACGCCTTCTTCCAGTGCATCCAGGCGGGTGGCGCCAAAGCGTCCACGGTCGGAAACATGAATCTGCCGGATCGGCTCGGCGCGGCGGCCGATGGCCTGCCACAGGCCCAGTTGCTGATAGATCTGCTGGGTGCCGAACGACAGCGCCGAAGAGCGCGCATCGTAGCTGGGCTGGAAGCTGTCGCCGGGAGCGAACGGCTCGATCAGCATGATTTTCCAGCCACGTGCCTTGGCCCCGGCCTGCAGGGCCAAGGCCAGGCTTGCGCCCACCAGGCCACCGCCGATGATCGCCAGGTTCACTCGATTCATGCGGCGTCCTTGCGGGCCGCCAGCATCAGCGCCTCGATCTCGGCGACCGTGCGCGGCACGCCCGAGGTGAGGATTTCACAACCTTGCCTGGTGACTACCACGTCGTCCTCGATCCTTACACCAATGCCACGCCACTTTTTGGCCACGGCCTGATTATCGGCACCTATGTAAATGCCCGGTTCGACGGTCAGCGCCATGCCGGGTTCCAGCACCCGCCACTCGCCGCCCACCTTGTACTCGCCAACGTCATGCACATCCATGCCCAGCCAGTGCCCGGCGCGGTGCATGTAGAAGGCGCGATAGGCCTCGCTGTCGATCAGCGCCTGCACCTCGCCTTCAAGCAGGCCCAGTTCAACCAGGCCCTCGGTGATGACCTGCACGGTCGCCTCGTGGGCGTGGTTCCAGTGCTTGCCGGGGGCAATCTCGGCAAACGCCGCCGCCTGCGCCTTGAGTACCAGCTCGTAGATGGCCTTCTGCTCCGGCGAAAACCGCCCGCTGACCGGGAAGGTGCGGGTGATGTCACTGGCATAACAATCGATTTCGCAGCCAGCGTCGATCAGCACCAGGTCACCGTCCTTGAGCAGGGCGTCGTTCTGCTGGTAATGCAGGATGCAGCCATTGCGCCCGGCCGCGACGATCGAGCCGTAGGCCGGCATCTTCGCCCCGCCCTTGCGGAACTCGTAGTCCAGCTCGGCTTCGAGGCTGTACTCGTGCAGCCCGGCACGGCAGGCCTGCATGGCCCGCACATGGGCACGCGCAGAAATATCTGCAGCTGCGCGCATCACCTTCACTTCCGCCGCCGATTTATACAGGCGCATGTCGTGCAGCAGGTGATTCAGCGCAACGAATTCGTTCGGCGGCTGCGCGCCCAGGCGCGCCTTGGAGCGGATCACATTGATCCAGTCCATCAGCCGACGGTCGAACTCGGGGTTGCTGCCCATCGCGCTGTAGACCCGCTCGCGGCCTTCGATCAGGCCCGGCAGGATTTCGTCGATATCGGTGATGGGGAAGGCATCGTCGGCGCCAAAATCGCGCACCGCCCCTTCCTGGCCGGCCCGCAGGCCGTCCCACAGCTCGCGCTCAGGGTTGCGTTCACGGCAGAACAGCACGTATTCGCCGTGTTCGCGCCCGGGGATCAGCGCAATCACCGCCTCCGGCTCCGGGAAGCCGCTGAGGTACTGGAAATCGCTGTCCTGGCGGTACACATGCTCGACGTCGCGGTTGCGGATGGCAACGGCGGCGGCGGGCAGGATGGCAATACTGTTGGGGACCATCTGCGCCATCAGCGCCTTGCGCCGACGGGCATACTCGGCCTTGGGAATGTGGCTCATGGGCAGACTACCCCCGGTTGATCAGTGCAGCGATGGCTTGGGCGCGGGTGCGGCCGGCTTGGCCAGCTCGGAGAACAGCAGCAGGGGCGCCACGCGCAGGTATTCCATGACCTCCATGTAGTCGCTCTCGCCGTCTTCGGATTCTTCGAGGGCTTCCTGCACCTGGGAAATGGCCACCAGGTCCTGCAGCACGTCCTTGGCCTCGTCGGACAAGTCCTTGCCGCCGGCGTTCAGGCCGAAACCGGTAATGAAGCCCTGGCACCACTGGCCCAGCGCGGTGGCGCGGTCGGTCAGTGCGGCGTCATCGGTAGGCAGC
>NZ_JABMCW010000014.1:33274-39578 GCF_013179705.1 Pseudomonas sp. CM25
GCACGTCCTTGGCCTCGTCGGACAAGTCCTTGCCGCCGGCGTTCAGGCCGAAACCGGTAATGAAGCCCTGGCACCACTGGCCCAGCGCGGTGGCGCGGTCGGTCAGTGCGGCGTCATCGGTAGGCAGCAGCAGGACGATCGCCATGTCGTCGCTGGTGAGCTCGCCCTTGACCATTTCCTGCAGGCCGATGAGGGCGTTGCGCACGGCGTCACCGGGTTCGTTTTCCAGCAGCTGGGCAGCATCGGCCAGCCAGGCATCGGCATCGAAGCCGGCACCGGCGCAGCTGCGGCCGATCAGCAGGCCGTGCAGTTCGGCAGGGGTGACAGGGTGGCCATTGCTGGAAAGCAGCATGGCGAAGGCGATGTAGGGCGATTGGGTATTGGGCATGGTCTGCTAGGCGCCAGACGGCGCAATGACTAGAATGGAGACCTTGTATCCTAGCACCGGCAGGCGCGCCAAGACCATCGGCACTGGCCGTCGCCGCCCAGGGAGAGGCATCATCGCCAGGTGACTGAACGACGGAGCGAATCGAGTGCAACCTACGCAAGAGAACGACCTGCAGGCACTGATGAGCCGATTCGAGTTGCTGATCGAGCGCGTCGAGCAACTAAAACGGCAAAATGCACTCCTAGTAGCTCAGGAAAAATCCTGGCGCGAAGAGCGCGCCCACCTCATCGAAAAGAACGAGATCGCCAAGCGTAAAGTCGAGTCGATGATTTTACGCCTCAAGGCTCTGGAGCAAGACTCATGAGTTCAAGCAATAGCGTCACCGTGCAGATCCTCGACAAGGAATACTCGATCATCTGCCCGCCGGAAGAGCGCAACAACCTGGTCAGCGCCGCGCGCTACCTGGACGGCAAGATGCGCGAAATCCGCAGCAGCGGCAAGGTGATTGGCGCTGACCGCATTGCGGTGATGGCCGCCTTGAACATCACCCACGAAATGCTCCACCGCCAGGAAGACCGGGCCGATGCGCCGGTCAGCAACACCAACCGTGAACAGGTGCGCGACCTGCTGGATCGGGTCGACAAGGCTTTGTCCGACGACACGGATACCAAAATCGGCTGAGATTGGTATACTGGCGCCACTCCCTGGTGGATGCGCCAGTCGGTTATGTCCCTGAGCCGATACGCACAACCACGGGGGTTGCACGCTGGGGCCGGTGTGCATGTCCGCCCGACGGAAAGCCTTAACGCCCCCTGCAATCTCCACCTTGAACTTTCGGGTTCAAGGGCTACACCGATAGCGGTCTTATCGGGGAGCCTGAATTCCTTGCCCGCCCCCTCGGCGGGCAATTCGTTTTGGCCGACACTGTCGGCCAGCACATCCGGGATTGATCGTGCCATGACCGACACCGCGCCGCTCACACGTCCCCAGCTCCGTCGCCTGCTCCGCAATGCCCGCCGCGCCCTCAGCCCTGCCCAGCAACGCCAGGCCACCCTTGGTCTGTACCGCCAACTGGCGCAGCACCCGCTGTTCCGCCGCGCCCGGCACATTGCCCTGTACCTGCCCAACGACGGCGAAATCGACCCTTGCCTGCTGATGCGCGAAGCCCAGCGCCGCGGCAAGCGCACCTACCTGCCGGTGCTGCATGCCTGGCCGCGGACGCGCATGGTGTTCCAGCGCTTCGAGCATGGCGAGAAGCTGAAGCCCAACCGCTTTCGTATCCCCGAGCCGGTTACCGACCGCAAGCGCCAGCGCCCGATCTGGGCGCTGGACCTGATCCTGCTACCGCTGGTCGGCTTCGACGAAGTGGGTGGTCGCTTGGGTATGGGCGGTGGTTTCTACGATCGCAGCCTGGCCTACCAGGCACGTCGCCAGACCTGGAAGAAACCTTTGCTGCTGGGGCTGGCGCATGAATGCCAGAAGGTCGAACGGCTGGCGCAGGCCAGCTGGGACGTACCGCTGCAGGGCACGGTGTCGGACCGTGACTGGTACCTGGCACCGCGTTGAGCGGCGCCAGCGGGGGTATCAACGGTGTGGCTGGCTGGCGTCGACCGGCATCTGATAGGCGTCGTCCAGCTTGCGCTCCCAGAACCCTTGCGCATAACCGGTAGTGACCACACCCAGGCCGAAGATGAACACCAGGATCCACAGCAGATCCGGCTTTTTACGTTGATTCATTGAAGATTGCCCCCCAGGCAAACTGTTTTGTACTCGGCGATATTCTGGGTACCGCCGGCGCATCGCGCTTTAAACGGGGCGCATTTTCCGACAACCTGCGCCCACACGCAAACCTTGACGCCAACCGGCTGTCGGTTTCGTGCAACAGGTTATTTCAAACCTTTTCAGGAGCAGCATCCATGGCCTACTGGCTAATGAAATCCGAGCCCGACGAGCTCTCTATCGAAGCCCTTGGCCGGCTGGGTGAAACGCGCTGGGACGGCGTGCGCAACTACCAGGCACGCAATTTTCTGCGGGCGATGAGCGTTGGTGACGAGTTTTTCTTCTATCACTCCAGTTGCCCACAGCCCGGGATCGCCGGTATTGCCAGAATCACTCGCGCTGCTTACCCGGACCCGACAGCCCTGGACCCGCAGAGCCACTATCACGATGCCAAGGCCACCCCCGACAAGAACCCGTGGAGCGCGGTGGATGTGGCCCATGTGCAAACGTTCCCGCGGGTGCTGGAGCTGGGCTGGCTGAAACAGCAGGCTGGCCTGGCGGAATTGCCGCTGGTGCAAAAGGGCAGCCGGCTGTCGGTGATGCCGGTAACGGCCGAACAGTGGGCGGTGGTCGTCGCGTTGCGGTGAAATCGGGGCCAGGTTCGTTGGAGCCGTGCCGGGGCTGATCGCCGACAAGCCGAGCATCACCCGCACTCACCGCCTTGACCGACATCAATACGCAATCCATGCCCGCAGTCCATGATCCCCTGTGGACATGCGCAAGGATGCACAACGATGAGCCGATACGCCCCCCGAATCTTCGCCACCGCGCTGCTCGCCCTGCTCGTGGCAGCCGGAGGGCTGGGGTACTGGAAGTCGCTCCACGACCAGCTGCCCGAAGGCCTGAGCATGGGCAACGGCCGCCTCGAAGCCACCGAGGTGCAGATCGCCAGTAAAATCCCCGGCCGCCTGGCCGAAGTACTGGTCGATGAGGGCGATAGCGTAACCTGCGGCCAGCTACTTGCCCGTATCGACACCCGCACCATGGAGGCCCAACGCACCCAGGCCGAAGCCGAAGTGCTCCGCGCCCGGGAAAACTACGCCGCCGCCCAGGCCAGCGTGCAACTGCGGCAAAGTGAATTGCTGCTGGCCAGCCAAGAGCTCAAGCGCGTGCGCGAAATCTTCCAACGCAAATACGCCAGCCAGCAACTGCTCGACCAGCAGCAGGCGCGCTTCGATACGGCCAACGCTGGCGTGGTCGCTGCCCGCGCCCAACTGGCCGCGATCAAGGCGGCCATCGGCGCCGCCGAAGCCCAGGTCGCCCAGCTGACCAGCGAAATCGACGACAGCAGCCTGCGCGCGCCAATCAACGGCATCATTCAACTGCGCCTGGCCGAACCCGGCGAGGTACTCGGTGCCGGGGGTCGTGTGCTGATGCTGATCGACCCGAGCGACCAGTACATGAACCTCTATCTGCCCGCCTCCACCAGCGGCCAGCTGACCGTCGGCGACCAGGCGCGGATTGTGCTCGATGCCCTGCCAGAGCGCGCCCTGCCGGCCAAGGTGGCATTTGTCGCGGCCAAGGCACAATTCACCCCGAAGCAGGTGGAAACCCGCGACGAGCGGCAGAAGCTGGTGTTTCGGGTGAAGCTGCGGCTGAGCGACCCCGGTGCCGTACCGCAGGCCAAGCCGGGCATGCCGGGGGCCGGCTATGTACGCACGGCCGAGGTGGACTGGCCGGCTAACCTGCAATGAGCGCCCCGGCACTGCTGGCCGAGGGCATCCGCCACCAGTACGGCGACCAGGTCGCCCTGCATACCCTCGGCTTCGGCCTGCCTGCAGGCACACGCTGCGCGCTGATCGGCCCGGACGGGGCAGGCAAATCGACCCTGCTGGGGTTGATCGCCGGGGTAAAACGCCTGCAAGCCGGCGAACTGCAAGTGCTGGGTGGCTCAATCCGCCAGCGGCGCCACCGCGCGGCGCTGTACCCGAAAGTCGCGTTCATGCCGCAAGGGCTGGGCAACAACCTGTACCCGGAACTGTCGATCAGCGAGAACATCCGCTTTTTCGCTACCCTGTTCGGCCTGGGCCGCAGCGAGTGCGAGCAGCGCATGGCCAACCTGCTGCAAGCCACCGACCTGCTGCGCTTTGCCGAGCGCCCGGCCGGCAAGCTGTCGGGCGGCATGAAGCAGAAGCTGGGCCTGTGCTGCGCGCTGATCCACGAGCCGGACCTGCTGATCCTCGACGAGCCCACCACCGGCGTCGACCCGCTGTCGCGGCGGCGATTCTGGGAACTGGTGGAACAGGTGCGCGCGCAGCGCCCGCAGCTGACCTTGCTGGTGGCTACCGCCTACATGGAAGAAGCGCAGCAGTTCGAACATTGCCTGATGCTCGATGGCGGCCGCCTGCTGGCCGCAGGCCCCAGCCACGAACTTGCCGCGGTCACCCCCAGCGGCAAGCTCGACGACGCCTTCACCCACTACCAGGGCGCGGGCAAGGCGCTACACCCGCCGCTGGTCATCCCGCCGCGCCCGGCCACCGATGGCCCGATCGCCATCGAGGCCCACGACCTGACCCTGCGCTTTGGCGACTTCACTGCGGTGAACAAGGTCAGCTTCGCCATCGGCCGCGGGGAGATCTTCGGCTTCCTGGGGTCCAACGGCTGCGGCAAGACCACCACCATGAAAGTGCTCACCGGCCTGATGCCGGCCAGCGAGGGTAGCGCCAGCCTGCTGGGCCGCCCGGTGGACGCCAGTGACCTGGCCACGCGCAAGCGGGTCGGTTTCATGTCGCAGAGCTTTTCGCTGTATGGCGAACTCAGCACCCGGCAGAACCTGGCCTTGCATGCCCGCCTGTTCGACCTGCCCAAGGCCGAGAGCGCCCAGCGCATCGATGAGCTGATCGAACGCTTCGACCTCGCCGGCATCGCCGAGCAACCGTCCGCTGCCCTGCCCCTTGGCCTGCGCCAGCGTCTTTCACTGGCGGTCGCGGTGCTGCACCGGCCTGAAGTGCTGATCCTCGATGAGCCAACCTCCGGCGTCGACCCGGCTGCCCGAGATGACTTCTGGCGCCTGCTGGTCGAGCTGTCGCGCGAACAGGGCGTGACCATCTTCCTCTCCACACACTTCATGAACGAGGCCCAGCGCTGTGACCGCATTTCGCTGATGCACGCCGGCCGGGTACTGGCCTGCGACACGCCTGACGCCCTGCAACGCCAGTACCAGGGCAGCACCCTGGAAGACGCGTTCGTGCGCTGCCTGGAACAAGCCCAGGACCTCGCGCCACAAGCCACCGGCAATACCGTGCTGGAGCAGGCTGCCACGGCCGCGCCCCCCCTGCGCCGGGGCTTCAGCTTGCGCCGGCTGCTGGCGGTGGCCAGCCGCGAGGGCAAGGAGTTGCTGCGCGACAAGGTGCGGCTGGCCTTTGCCCTGCTGGGTGCACTGTTCATGATGGTGATTTTCGGCTACGGCATTTCACTGGATGTGGAAAACCTCGCGTTCGCCGTACACGATCAGGACCAGAGCCCGCAAAGCCGGGCCTACCTCGAAGCCTTCCGCGGCTCGCGCTATTTTGCAGAGCAGCCGGCTATCCGCGACAGCCGCGACATGCACCAGAGGCTGCAGCGTTCGGAAATCAAGCTGGCCCTGGAGATCCCGCCCGGCTTTGGCCGCGACCTGTACGCCGGGCGCCAACCGGTGGTGGCAGCCTGGCTCGATGGCGGCATGCCGTTCCGCGCCGAAACCAGCCGCAACTACGTCGAAGCCGTGCACCAGGCCAACCTTGAGCAATTGGCCACCGCCAGCCCACAGCCTCAGCCACGCCAGGCCCCGGTGCGCCTGGAAACACGCTTGCGCTACAACCAGGACGTGGTCAGCGTGAACGCCATCGGCCCCGGTGTGATGGCGCTGATCCTGGCCTTCATACCCGCCATGCTCACGGCGCTCGGCATCGTCCGCGAGAAAGAACTCGGCTCCATCACCAATTTCTACGCCACACCCCTCACCCGCCTGGAATTCCTGCTGGGCAAGCAATTGCCCTACCTGGCCGTAAGCCTGGTCAACCTGGCCCTGCTGGTTGCAATGAACCGATGGCTGTTCGCCGTACCGCTCAAGGGCAGCATGCTGGCCCTGGCCTGTGGCGGCGTGGCCTACCTGCTGGCAACCACCAGCCTGGGCCTGCTGATCTCGGCCTTCACCCG
>NZ_JABMCW010000140.1:0-13643 GCF_013179705.1 Pseudomonas sp. CM25
GAGGAGTCCGCAGCGATGACCATGGCATCGACCAGGTCCAGGCCGTGGCTGGCCAGCTTGGTCTTGCCGGCCTCCATCGGGCCACCGGAAACGAAGATGACCGGGATGTTCAGGCGCAGGGCGGCCATCAGCATGCCGGGGGTGATCTTGTCGCAGTTGGAAATGCACACGATGGCGTCGGCGCAGTGCGCATTGACCATGTATTCCACGGCGTCGGCAATGATCTCGCGGCTTGGCAGCGAGTACAGCATGCCGTCGTGGCCCATGGCGATGCCGTCGTCCACCGCGATGGTGTTGAATTCCTTGGCCACGCCACCGGCGCGTTCGATTTCACGGGCGACCAGTTGGCCCAGGTCCTTCAGGTGCACGTGGCCCGGGACGAACTGGGTGAACGAGTTGGCGATGGCGATGATCGGTTTCTTGAAATCGTCGTCCTTCATGCCGGTGGCGCGCCACAGGGCACGGGCGCCGGCCATGTTGCGGCCGTGGGTGGAAGTCTTGGAACGATAATCAGGCATGAAACACTCCTGGCGGCTTAATCAGGTCACATAAAGGGGAGTGAGCTTCTCTTTTCCTTTGCGCCGCAGGCCGGTTGCCACTGGCACGGATGGGGCCGAAGACACCACGGGATCGCCGCGTGCTTGGCCAGAGCTCATAAACCCGCCGGGGATGACTGGCGATGAATAGGCCGATTCTACACCGCTGGCGCGGCGAGGGAATGGCGATGTGTCTGGGCGGTGGCTTTGGTCAAATGAGCGGCGGTTTGCAGGATGCTTCTGAGACGCGTCAGCCTGCTGTACCGCAAGCGGGTGCGGTGGCTGATGCTGCTGGTATCTGGCAATCTTTTCTCGGGCGCGGGTATCGCCGCATTCGAGGAAACCATTACCGCGCATATGTGCTGGTGCACTTCGGGATTGCGTCCTGCGTGCTGGATATCTGAGCGACCACTGGGCCGCAATGCGGCCCCAGTGGCGTCAGTGTGTATCAGCTGTTCGGCAGCAGGCGGCAGGTGATGCTCTTGATGTAGCGGGTTTCGGCAATGGCCGGGTGCACCGGGTGGTCCGGGCCCTGGCCGCCGCGCTCGAGCAGCTGCAGGTTGCGGTCCAGGTGGCGGGCGCTGGTCAGCAGGATGTTGTTCAGGTCATCTTCCGGCAGGTGCATCGAGCAAGAAGCACTGACCAGGATGCCATCCTTGTTGAGCATGCGCATGGCTTGCTCGTTCAGGCGGCGGTAGGCGGCTTCACCGTTTTTCAGGTCTTTCTTGCGCTTGATGAAGGCGGGTGGGTCGGCAATGATCACGTCGAAGCGCTCTTCGGCAGCCTTGAGCTCGCGCAGGGCTTCGAACACATCGCCTTCGATGCAGGTCAGCTTCTCGCTGATGCCGTTCAGTGCCGCGTTACGCTCCACGCCATCCAGGGCGAAGCCCGAGGCATCGACGCAGAACACTTCGCTGGCGCCAAACGCACCGGCCTGCACGCCCCAGCCACCGATGTAGCTGAACAGGTCGAGCACGCGCTTGCCCTTCACATAAGGTGCCAGGCGCGCACGGTTCATGCGGTGGTCGTAGAACCAGCCGGTCTTCTGGCCTTCGCGTACCGGGGCTTCGAACCTGACGCCGTTTTCTTCCAGCGGGACCCAGTCCGGGACTTCGCCGTAGACCGTTTCGACATAGCGTTGCAGGCCTTCGGCGTCGCGCGCTGCGGAATCGTTCTTGAACAGGATGCCGCTGGGCTTGAGCACCTGGATCAGGGCCGCGATCACGTCATCCTTGTGCGCTTCCATGGTGGCCGAGGCCAGTTGCACCACGAGGATGTCGAAGAAACGGTCGACCACCAGGCCTGGCAACAGGTCGGAGTCACCGTAGACGAGGCGGTAGCACGGCTTGTCGAAAAGGCGCTCGCGCAGGGACAGGGCGACGTTCAGGCGGTGTACCAGCAGCGACTTGTCCAGCGGCAGCTTGATATCGCGCGACAGCAGCCGGGCGCAGATCAGGTTGTTCGGGCTCAGTGCGACGATGCCCAGCGGCTTGCCATTGGCCGCTTCGAGCACGGCCTGCTGGCCGGCCTGAAAGCCTTGCAGCGGGGTCGCGCTGACGTCGATTTCGTTGCTGTAGACCCACAGGTGTCCGGCGCGCAGGCGGCGGTCGGCATTGGCTTTGAGGCGAAGGCTGGGCAGGGACATGACGTCGCTCCGGGAAAAAAGAGCGGGAGTATAGCCTGTCTGCCCATTGATCGGTGCAGGGCCTCGACAAAGGGAACAAGGCATGCGCCACGGCTGCTGCTGCCGGGTTAGAATCCCCCGTCCTAAACGAGTGTGCACGCATGTCCCAAGAACTCAGCGCCGAACAGATCCAGCAAGCCTTGCAAGGCATCACCATCCCGCCGCAACCGCAGATCATGGTCGACCTGCAGTTCGAGCAGTACATGCCTGACCCGGACCTGGAAACCATCGCCAAGCTGATTTCCCAGGACCCGGGCCTCTCGGGCGCCTTGCTCAAGCTGGTCAACTCTGCGCATTTCGGCCTTTCCAACAAGATCGGTTCGATCCAGCGCGCGGTGAATCTGCTGGGCAGCCGCTCCATCATCAACCTGATCAACGCCCAGTCGATCAAGGGCGAGATGAGCGATGAAACCATCGTTACCCTCAACCGTTTCTGGGACACCGCCCAGGACGTGGCGATGACCTGCCTGACCCTGGCCAAGCGCACGGGCATCCAGGCAGCAGACGAGGCTTACACGATGGGGTTGTTCCACGACTGCGGCGTGCCGCTGATGCTCAAGCGCTTCCCCAACTACATGGAGGTGCTGGAACAAGCCTACGCCAATGCCGATGGGGACACGCGGGTGGTCGACACCGAAAACCGCGCGTTCAACACCAACCATTCGGTGGTCGGCTATTTCACTGCCAAATCGTGGCGCCTGCCCGAGCACCTGACTGCGGCTATCGCCAACCACCACAACGCCTTGGCGGTGTTCCGCGACGATACCTCGCGCAACACCCAAAGCCAGCTGAAAAACCTGCTCGCGGTGCTGAAGATGGCCGAGCATATCTGTGCATCCTACCGGGTGCTGGGCAACCAGGCCGTGGACCATGAGTGGAATGTGGTCGGCCCGCTGGTGCTCGATTACATTGGCCTGTCGGAATACGATTTCGAAAACCTCAAGCAGAACATTCGCGAGCTGGGCGGGCACTGACACATGCCGGAATTACCCGAAGTAGAAACCACCCGGCGCGGTATCGCGCCACATCTGGAGGGCCAGCGGGTCAGCCGCGTGGTAGTGCGTGACCGGCGCTTGCGCTGGCCGATCCCGGAAGACCTGGACGTGCGCCTGTCAGGCCAGCGCATCGTCAGCGTCGAGCGGCGCGCCAAATACCTGCTGATCAATGCCGAGGTCGGCACCCTGATCAGCCATCTGGGCATGTCGGGCAACTTGCGTCTGGTCGAGCTGGGGCTACCGGCGGCCAAGCATGAGCACGTCGACATCGAGCTGGAGTCGGGGCTGATGCTCCGCTACACCGACCCGCGCCGCTTCGGCGCGATGCTCTGGAGCCCCGACCCGCTGAATCACGAACTGCTGTTGCGGCTGGGGCCGGAGCCACTGACCGACCTGTTCGACGGTGAGCGGCTGTTCCAGCTGTCGCGCGGGCGGTCGATGGCGGTGAAGCCGTTCATCATGGACAACGCGGTGGTGGTGGGGGTGGGCAACATCTACGCCACCGAGGCGCTGTTTGCCGCAGGTATCGACCCACGGCGGGCCGCGGGCGGGATTTCCCGGGCGCGCTACCTGAAGCTGGCTATCGAGATCAAACGGGTGCTGGCGGCGGCGATCGAGCGAGGGGGTACCACCCTGCGCGACTTCATCGGGGGCGACGGGCAGCCGGGGTATTTCCAGCAGGAGCTGTTTGTGTACGGGCGTGGCGGGCAGCCGTGCAAGGTGTGTGGCACGGAGTTGCGCGAGGTCAAGCTGGGGCAGCGGGCCAGCGTATTCTGCCCGCGCTGCCAGCGCTAAGGCTCAGGGCCCTATCGCCGGCAAGCCAGCTCCCACAGATACTGCACAGCCCTCAAGAGCGGTGATATCCCTGTGGGAGCTGGCTTGCCGGCGATGAGGGCTGACCTGATATCAGGCCTTGCCGGTGATCCGCTGGTACTTGGCCATCAGCTGTTCTTCGGTTTCCGGGTGTGCTTCATCCAGCGGGATGCAGTCGACCGGGCAGACCTGCTGGCACTGCGGCTCGTCGTAATGGCCCACGCACTGGGTGCACAGGTTAGGGTCGATCACGTAGATCTCTTCGCCTTGGGAGATGGCCTCGTTCGGGCACTCGGGTTCGCAGACGTCGCAGTTGATGCAATCGTCGGTGATGATCAGGGACATGGGGGCTCCGGCCGGGGCTCAGCGCCCGGGCATGTTCAACGCAATGGGCACAATTGTGCCGCATTCGCGCCCGCAGTGCACGCGGGCGCGACAATCAGGCATCAGACCTGCTTCTTGAAGCGTTCGGTCAGCGCCTCGGCCACCACCGGGTGGACGAACTTGGTGATGTCACCGCCCAATGCGGCGATTTCCCGGACCAAGGTCGAGGAAATGAACGAATACCGCTCCGAAGGCGTCAGGAACAGGCTCTCGACATCGGGTGCCAGTTGCCGGTTCATGTTCGCCAGCTGGAATTCGTACTCGAAGTCGGACACCGCACGCAGGCCGCGCAGGAAGACGTTGGCGCCCTGTTCCTTGGCAAAATGTGCCAGCAGGGAAGAGAAGCCGATGACTTCGACATTGGGCAGGTGCTTGGTGACCTCACGGGCGAGCTCCACCCGTTGTTCCAGCTGGAACAGCGGGTTTTTCTTGGGGCTGGCCGCCACCGCGATGATCACGTGGTCGAACAGCCGCGAAGCGCGCTCGACCAGGTCGCCATGGCCTTTGGTAATGGGGTCGAAAGTACCCGGGTACAACACTCGGTTCATCGCGTCATCCTGGCTGGAGTGCGTTGGGGAGTCGGATGGTAGCGCAGCGACGGCGCCCCGGCCAAGTCATGCGGCCAGCTGATGGCACTATAGACAGGGGCGTTGTTGCTTGTCATGCACTGTGTGCCAGGCGGGCGACCAGGGCCGCGCTGAGCCTGGCGCCGGCAAGGAAATCACAGACGGGCAGGTCGAAGCGCGGCAGGGCAAGCGTTGGATGGCCCGGCCCTCAGCGGATGAACAGCTTGTAGACCAGGCGCTGCAAGGCCTTGCCATAAGGTGGGTAGATCAGCCGGGCGGCGTTGAAGCGTTGCTTGGCCAGCACCGCCTTGGCCTTGCTGAAGGTCAGGAAACCGTCATGGCCATGGTAATGGCCCATACCCGAAGGGCCGATGCCGCCGAAGGGCAGGTCATCCTGAGCGACATGCAGCAGGGTGTCGTTCAGGCACACGCCGCCAGAATGGGTATGTTGCAGCACATGCTCCTGGCCGGCGCGGTCATAGCCGAAGTAATACAGCGCCAGTGGGCGCGGGCGCTGGTTGATGTACGCCAGCGCCTGATCGAGGCCGTCGTAGGGCACCAGTGGCAGCAGCGGGCCGAAAATCTCGTCCTGCATCACCTGCATGCTGTCGTCTACCCGCAGCAGCAAATGTGGCGGCAGGCGACGGCCCTGGCGGGTTTCGTCAGGGTACAGGTCGATCACCTGCGCACCCTTGGCACGGGCATCGTCCAGTAGGTGCTGCAGGCGCTGCAACTGGCGCGGGTTGATGATGGCGGTGTAGTCGGGGTTGTCGGCGATGTGTGGGTACAGGCGGCGCACGGCGCCCTGGTAGGCGTCGCTGAAGGCGTCCAGGCGTTCGCGCGGCACCAGCACGTAGTCGGGCGCCACGCAGGTCTGGCCGGCGTTGAGGGTCTTGCCGAAGGCGATGCGCTCGGCGGCAGCGTCGAGCGGCACATCGGCCGAAACAATGGCAGGTGACTTGCCGCCCAGTTCCAGGGTGACCGGTGTCAGGTTCTGCGCAGCAGCCAGCATTACCTGACGGCCCACGCTGGTGGCTCCGGTGAACAGCAGGTGGTCGAATGGCAGGCGGGCGAACGCCTGGCCTATCTCGACTTCACCCAACACCACGTTGACCAGGTCGCTGGGGAATACCTGCGCCAGCAGTTGCTGAAGCGCAAGGCCGGTAGCGGGCGTGGCTTCGCTGAGCTTGAGCATGACCCGGTTGCCGGCTGCCAGGGCGCAGGTCAGCGGACCGATGGCGAGGAACAGCGGGTAGTTCCAAGGCACGATGATGCCGACCACCCCCAAGGGTTGATAGCGCACCTGTGCCCTGGCGGGCTGAAAGGCCAGGCCGGCTCGCCGCCGGCTGGGGCGAATCCAGCGCTGCAGGTGTCTTTCGGCGTGGCGCAGGCCTTGCACCGACGGTAGCAGTTCGGCCAGCAGGGTTTCATCGGCGCTACGCCCGGCAAAGTCCTGTGTGATGGCTGCGATCAATTCGGCCTGGCCACTCAGCAGGGCTTCGCGCAGGCTTTTCAGCCACTGGCGCCGCTGCGCCTCCGGTGGCGACGGGTTACCGGCAAAGGCCTGGCGTTGGGCAGCAAACATCGCTGCAAGGTCGAGGTCGAATTGCACAGGGGGCAAGGCACTGGGCGAGTTCATGATGGTGTCGAATCCGGGCGAGGGAACCTCTAGAGCCTATACTCTAACTTGCACGGTGGTGCGACTTTTTGCTGGTGATCCAGCGGTGCATTCGACCGCTAATACACCGTAAGATAAGCCTTTACCAAGGCCCGCAGACTGGGAGCCGAGCATGGCACCGCGCATTAAGACCCGAGAGCGCATCGTGCAGAACAGCCTGGACCTGTTCAACCAGCAGGGCGAACGCAGCGTCAGTACCAACCACATTGCCGCGCACATGGAAATTTCGCCCGGCAATCTCTATTACCACTTCCCCAACAAGCAGGCGATCATCGCGCTCCTGTTCAGCCAGTACGAAGCGCTGGTGGACAGCTTCCTGCGCCCGCCGCAGGGCCGTGCGGCGACTGTCGAAGACAAGCGCTTCTACCTCAAGGCCTTGCTTGCGGCGATGTGGAACTACCGCTTCCTGCACCGTGACCTCGAGCACCTGCTGGACAGCGACGCGGAGCTGGCGGCCCGTTACCGGCGTTTTTCCGAGCGCTGCCTGCGCCAGGGCCAGGCGATTTACCGCGGTTTCGTCGAGGCCGGCATCCTGGCCATGGCACCTGCGCAAATCGAGTCGCTTACCATCAACGCCTGGATCGTGCTGACCTCCTGGGTTCGTTTTCTCAGCACCACGCGTGAACATTCCGCGCACCTGGGTGAAGAAGCCTTCAAGCGCGGTGTCTATCAGGTACTGGTGCTGGAACTCGGCTTCGTCACCGACAACGCCCGTACTGCCGTGGATGCCCTGTGCCAGGAATTCCACGTACCGTTCAATCAGGCCCTGGAGCACTAACCCAGGGCTCTTGTGCCATCGATCAGGAGATAGTCATGCCCCTTGCGCAATTGATCACCCCGCAGCAATTGACCGAGCGTCTGGAGGAGCCCGGGTTGGTGATCCTCGACTGCCGCTTTGCCCTCGAGGATGTGGACTATGGGCAACGCAGCTATGCCCAGGGGCATATTGCCGGGGCGCACTTTGCCGACCTGGAACGCGACCTGAGCGGGCCGGTGAGCAAGGGGCGCACCGGGCGGCACCCGTTGCCGGATGCGCAGCTGCTGGTCGGGCGCCTGCGTGAGTGGGGCCTGGACAATGACAGTGAGGTGGTGCTGTACGATGATGGACCGGGGGCCTTCGCGGCCCGCGCGTGGTGGCTGCTGGCCTGGCTGGGCAAACGCAGCGGCGTGGCGATTCTCGATGGCGGCTTGAAAGCCTGGCATGCAGCGCACTTGCCGCTGAGCCTGGACCCGCCGCACAAGCGCGATGGCACTTTCAGCGGTGAGCCGGACAGCACGTTGCTGATCGATGCCGGGCATCTGGCCAAGCGTCTGGGCGCTGCGGATCTGACGTTGATCGATGCCCGGGCCTTGCCGCGTTTTCGCGGTGAAGTGGAGCCGATCGATCCGGTGGCCGGGCATATTCCTGGGGCCCAGTGCGCGGCGTTTACCGACAACCTGGGGGCCGACGGGTGTTTTCTGCCGGCAGATCAGCTCAGGCAGCGCTTTGCCGAGAAGCTGGGCGGACGGGCGCCGGAGCAGCTGGTGTCGTACTGCGGGTCTGGGGTGACGGCTTGCCATAACCTGTTTGCGTTGGCGCTGGCAGGGTATCCGCTGGGCAAGCTGTATGCCGGGTCGTGGAGCGAGTGGATCAACAACCCCGCGCATGGCGTGGCAACTGGCGAGTAACAATATCGACGTTTTAGCAGGGACCAGGTGGGAGCGGGTTTACCCGCTCCCACAGAAATCGCGCAGGCTCAGGAGGGTTGAGGCTAGTTACCCTCGAGCAGCCACTGCGGAATACGCCGCTCCAGGTAATACCCAGGATTACGCAAGCTGCCATCGACAAACCCCACATGGCCGCCCCTGCTGTGCAGCTCGAAGCGAGTCTGTGCCGCCAGCTCGCGGGCGGTGGGCAGGCTATGGCCGGCAACGAAGGGGTCATCGCTGGAATGGATGATCAGCGTCGGCGTGCGATTCTGGCCAAGGTAGAAATGGCTCGATGAACGGCGATAGTAATCGTGAACGTCAACGAAGCCATTCAACGGTGCGGTGACCTTGCCGTCGAAGTCCCAGAACGTGCGCAGGTTGGTCAACGGGCCAAGTCGTTGCAAGCTGGCGAGTCGTTCATGCTCGCCTTTTTCATGGAAGTGGTGTTGCTTGAGCTGCACATAAGCCAGCATTTCGCGCATGAAATGCGCCTGGTACACCTTTGAAAAGCCCTGCCCGATGCGGTCTGCGCAATGGTCGAGGCGGAACGGCACCGACACTGCCACCGCGGCCTCCAGCTGGCTGGCGACGCCGCTTTCGCCCAGGTATTTCAGCAACACATTGCCACCCAGGGAGTAACCCACCGCATACAGCGGTGCCAACGGGCGTTGAGCGCGCAGATGGTTGATGATTTCGGCCAGGTCTTCGCTGGCGCCCGAATGGTAGCTGCGTGGCAGCAGGTTGGGCTCGCCCGAGCAGCCGCGCCAGTTCACCGCCACGCTGGCCCAGCCGCGCGCCTGCAGGGATTGCTGCAGGCCTTTGACGTAGGGCGAATGAGATGAGCCGGTGAGGCCGTGCAGTACCAGCACGAGTGGCGCCTGAGCTTGGTGCGGGCCGTGCCAGTCCAGGTCGATGAAGTCGCCATCGGCCAGCCACAGCCGCTCGCGAGTGCGATGCAGTTCAGGCAGCTTGCGCCACAGCGGCCCCCACAAGGTTTGCAGGTGGGGGTTGGAGAGGCCGATGGCCGGACGAAATGTGGCGCTGTAGCTTGGCATACTGGGCAACTCGTGATGTGCCTGCCTAGAGTGCCATGAAACAGCGCGACTGTACCTGCGCTATTGGTCGACCGACGCAGGCTCCGGCAGTGGCAGTTGCTCGGTGTCCGCTCCTATGGAGACGAATACTTCCGGGGCGTTGCGCAGCCACACTTGCGCGGCTTCACGAAGGTTTCCGGGTGTCAGTGTGCCTAGCTTGTCGAGGTAGGTAGCAAGATGGTTCCCCGGCAATCCATGGTGACTGTAAGTCGCAAGGGCTTTGGCCAGTTTCGCTTTATCCAGAAGTTCTTTATGCAGTTGACCCGCTAGCTGGTTCAAGGCCATGTCGCATTCGGCCTGGCTAGGGCCACGGTCGCCCAGGCACCGCATAATGCTGGATATCAGCGCCGCTGCCCCGTCTCGGTACTGTGGTGCGACGTCCCAGAGTATGTGCAACAAGCTGCCGGCATCATGGGGTGTGAGCGAGGAATAGATGGCATAGGTCAGACCGCGTCGGACACGTAGTTCCTGAATCAGACGGGATTCATAACCCCCGCCCAGGATTGCGTCCAGTAGCGTCAGGGCGGGATATACCATGTCACCCGCTGTGACATTCGATGAAATGGTCAGCATACCGCGGGTTGTGGTACTGGAGCGTTCGATGTGCCGGACAAGGGGCGAGTGTGGGGCTACCGGCGGCAAATCCTGCGCGACCCACTGCTGAGGGAGCGCGCGAACGAGTTTGCCGACCAGGTCTTCGGCCTCTTCGCGCGTCAAGTTCCCCACCAGGCCTATATCGAGATTACTGGCCGAATAGGCTCGCTGGTGGAAAGCCCTCAACTGCTCGCCGGTGAATTTGCTGATGTCTGCCGGAATCGAAGCTGTCGCATAGGGATGACCCTTGAAGACATGTGCGTTGGTCGTTTCAAGCAGCCGGTTAATCGTGCCGCGTGCCTGGGCAGAACCCAGGAAAGCCAGCCGTTCTCGGATCTTGTCCACATCAGCAGTTCTGAACGCCGGGTGTGCAAGCATGTCCGTGAGCAGTTGCATGACGCTGTTGCGAAGGCTTGGCAAGCTAAGGCAGCGCAGTGTGATGAGGGCGCTGCTGGTTTTCAGTCGGGTCTCCAGTACTGCTCCCAGCCCCTCGATTTGTGCTGCAAAGTCGGCCGCCTCGAGCTGCTCCGTCCCTTGGTCGAGGCTGTAAAGCACCAAGGCAGCGAGCCCCGGTTCGGGGCCATCCAGCACGCTGCCGGCCCGGAAGCGCAACGACAGATCGAACATCGGGCGGTCATGAGACGCAATGAAGCTGACCCTTGCTCCTTCGCGGGTCTGCCATTGCTGCGCTTCGGCTTGCAACGGCGGTATTTTGCCAAGCTCGATGTCATGGGCTGATTGCAGTTTGGTCATGGCTGCTACAGCAGTGTCGGTCGCCGGGCCATCGCACAGCAATGGAGGCGTGGCGAGGGTGTGGTCGTGGGTCATGCTGCTGCTCCTGGCTGAAAGTAGGTGATGGTCAGCCGCTCGCGTCCCAGGTAGGCAAGCGCCACGCTCTGCACCGTGGCACTGTCCAAACTTCCGATAATGCGGGCTTCCTGATCCAGAACTGAGGGGGACAGGCCGGCAGCAGCGGCCGCGCCAATTCGTGTTGCCTGCCCTTCAAGGTCATCGAGGCTGAACAGCCGTCGCGTGAGCATTCGCAACTTTGCACGTTCCAGCTCTTCAGATGACAGTGGCGCCAGTCGCAGCTCGGCAATCATCTGGTAGATCGCCTCTGCAGCTTGCTCGGGTGTGGCGTTGCTGGTGTTCACAGCAGCGGTAATGGTCAGCAGAGTGTCACCGCGAACCAACGGATCGTAATTGACGCTCACATTCGAAATCAGGCGTCTTTCGCGCACCAGGTCGCTATACAGCAGTGAGCTGTCGCCCTTGCCGAGCATGTCGCAGATAAGTTCCAGTGTTGGCGCTAACGTTGGGTCAAGCGCCGTCGCGCAGCTCGGGACGTTGAACGACATACGCACGCCATTGCTGAGTGCCGGCAGTGCTACGGTGTGTTTGCGTTCATAAGGGACGGAGCCATGGCGGGGGATGGGTGGTTTCGCCAGGGGGGCTCTGGGCAAGCTGCTGAAGTACCGGGATACGTGCAGCCGAAGCGTAGACAGGGCGACATTACCTACCACCACCAGCGTGGCGTTGTTGGGGTGGTACCACGTGCGATACCAGGTTCGCAGTGTTTCAAGCTTGATGTTTTTCAGATCTGCAGGGTAGCCGAAACTCGGTGTGGCATATGCACTCTCGCCATGGGCGAGCATGTCGTGTTGGTTGTATGCCTGCTCCCGCACATTGCTTGCGAACTTGAGCCGATACTCGTCCTCGACCGCTTTGACTCCCTGCCCCATCTCGGGTTGACCGAATGTGGCGGTGCTCATTGCGTCTGCCATGATTTCCAGGGCGATCGGCAAGCGAGCGGCCGGCAGCATCATCTGGTATGCAGTAGCGTCATCCAGGGTGACGGCGTCGCTGGAGCCGCCAAGTCGCGCGATCACTCTGCTGAACTGGCCGGCCGCAAGCTTGCTGCTGCCTTCGAAGACCAAGTGCTCCAACAGGTGTGACAGATTGCTATGGCCGACAGGCTCATGGCTGACCCCCACGTGCACCCACAGCTGGACTGCAGCCAGCGAAGTGCCGAGATCCTCGCGCAGGTAGACGGACAAGCCATTGTCCAGCGTGAAGTGCTGTAAAGGGACGGGGGCAGCGGCCGCGACAGATGCTAGTCCGTCGTTGACCTTTTCAATGTCGAGAGGGGATGGGGATGTCATCGCTGAAGTGCTCCGGTTGCGGTAAACCGGAACAGCTTCAGTGAAAGGGTCAGCCGGGTTGCACTACTTGTTTAGCCCCGCTGCCACAGCGCGTAATGCACCTGGCCGGTTTTTTTCTCGCGGTGCAGGCGCCAGCTGCCGGGCATCTGCAGGCTAGACGGCGCAGCCTCGCTTTCGGTGTAGACCCAGGCTTGCTCGCGCAGCCACCCATTTTGCTCCAGCAGGTTGCAGGTATTGGCCAGCAGGTCCTGATGGAACGGCGGGTCGAGGAACACCACGTCGAACTGCTGCTTGGCCGGGCCTTGCAGGTAGCGCAGGGCGTCGGTCTGCAGGATTTGCCCGCGCGGGCAGCGCAGCAGTTCGAGGTTGTTCTTCAGGTTGGCGATGGCTGCCGCGTTACTGTCCAGCGCCACAGCATTTTCGGCCCCGCGTGACAGGGCTTCGAGCACCAGGGCACCGCTGCCGGTGAAGGCATCCAGTACCTGGGCACCCTCGATATACGGGGCCAACCAGTTGAACACGGTTTCGCGCACGCGGTCGGGCGTTGGCCGCAGGCCCTCGCCCTCGGGCACCGCCAGGCGGCGGCTGCGCCACTCGCCGGCGATAATGCGCAGGTGGCCCTGGCCCTTGCTTTGGCCCGTCTGCGGGCGGGCGGGGGAGGTGGATCTTGGCATTAGTGCTCCGGTACCCCGAGCGCTTGCTCGGAGGGCTTGTCAGTAGGTGCTGGCAGCGGTTGTTGCGGCACTTTCGGGCCGGCGGTGACGATAACCAGTTTATCGGCTGACAGGTGTTTGTTCATGGCCGCCTTGACCTGCTCGACGGTCAGGGCCTGGGACTGCTGCATGAAGTCCTCCAGCCAGGTCAGCGGCAGGTTGTAGAAACCAATGGCGCCCAGTTGGCCGACGATACTGGCGTTGCTGGCATTGGACAGCGGGAAGCTGCCGGCCAGTTCGCGCTTGGCATCGTCCAGCTCCTGCTGGGTGGGGCCGGTCTTGAGGTAGTCGGCAAGAATATCCTGCACCAGCTTGAGCGTGCCTTCGCTGAGTTCAGCGCGGGTTTGCAGGTTGATCATGAACGGACCACGCACCTGCATCGGGCTGAACACCGAGTACACGCCATAAGTGAGGCCGCGCTTTTCACGTACTTCGCTCATCAGGCGGGTGCCGAATGCGCCGCCGCCGAGGATCTGGTTGCCCAGCGACAAGGCCGGCCAGTCCGGGTCCTGGCGGTCGATGCCGAGCTCGGCCAGCATCAGGTGGGTCTGCTTGGACGGGAAGTCGATGTGCGTCAGACCGGCCTTGGCTTCCGCAGGCTGGGCAGGTGCGGCGAGCGCCGGGCCTTTTGGCAGGCCGTCCGATACCTGTGCGGCAATGGCCTCGGCTTCGGCGCGGCTGAGGTCGCCGACCAGGGCTATGACCGCGTTGCTGCCGGTGTAGGCCTTGGCGTGG
>NZ_JABMCW010000141.1:0-13575 GCF_013179705.1 Pseudomonas sp. CM25
CGCTGCGCATCTGTAATGAGTGAGGAGGCTCGCGTCATCTGTTAGTGCTCTGACACAGGATTTTGAAGACGACATTAACGCTGACCGACAGGCTCAGATACTGGTAAAACTGATAGGCCCACCAGCCCGATTTTTTCCTTCCATCGCCTACCTGCGCAGATCAAGGCGTGGCTTGTACCCACAACTTATCCACATGTTTGTATAGTGCAGCGAGGGACAGCATCACAGTTCCAATGCATTCAGTCGCTAATGCTCATAATTTGCTCAATAGCTTCAAGCCCATGAGCCCCGGGCCTCACAGGCGAGCACGAACATGTTACCCACAGGCTGGCCAACAGCAATTGTGGGAAACCTGAAAAAGCACCACCGCTGACCGAGGGGGGATTGATGGTTTTTTGATCAAACCAATGAAGCCCGCAAACCACGCGGCCTCCAGCGAAGCACAAACACTTTATCCACACCTTGGCGAACAGATTCGGTGGGCAAAACAGAGGCGCACCCGACATTTGTGCCAGTATCGTGAAATGAAGAAAAGTGATGGGGTAATGACCACTACTTTGGCATTACTCAGAAGTGACTTATGCACAGCGCCAAGAGGGAACCGTAAAGTGGTTCGATGGAGGGCGGGGGATTGGGGCTACTGGGCGTTCAATGTGGCCAGCGGGCATCATTAGCCTGTCAGGGCCAATCACCGGCAAGCCAGCTCCCACAGGTATTGCACTGACCCCGAAGGCAGTGGTGACCCTGTGAGAGCTGGCTTGCCGGCGATGAGGCCGGTACAAGTGTCAGCGGAGCACGCCCTCTTCCACCAACAGCTTGAGAATCGCCTCGGCGCCTTCCTGTGGAGAAACATCCTTCAGCACCTTGCCGCCGCCGCCACTGGCCTTGGCCGTCGCCGCCTTCATCCGGTCAGCACCGCTCTTGGCCTTGATCACCTTCAACCGCTTGGGCCGAGGACGGGCCGGTTGCAACTCGGCATCGGCCAACAGCTCGTCGTCGACTATGGCCACATTGCGCGCCGCCAGCACTCCCCGGCGTGCGGGGCCGAAGGCGCTCTGACGCGGTTTCGGCGCAGCGTTATCCACAGTCGCCAGCAACGGCAGGCGCACTTTCAACCGACGCCGCTGACCACGCGGCAGCGCCTGCAATACCTGGGCGGTGCCGTTGTCGATCGACTCCACCTCGGCCAACCCTACAATCAACGGCCAACCGAGTTTTTCAGCCAGCAGGAACGGTAACATGCCCGACCCCTCGCCCGTTTCCGCCTGGCTCCCGGTCAGCACCAGTTGCGCGCCGGCATCGCGCAGGTAATCGCCCAGCACACCCAGCACATCGGCGCCGGCCGGCTGCTCCAGCACATCCAGATGGTCCAGCCCCATGCCCAGGTAGGCACGCAGCGCCTCTTCCTGCGGGTCGCCGGCATGCACCACCTGCAAGTTATCCCCAGCCAGTTGCAAGCCCAGTTCGACGGCGCGAGCATCCTGCTCGGCGCGGCGAGCGCGACCGGAGCTTGGGTGGGCACCGATGGAAACCAGGCTGATCACTTTCGTACTCATGCTCGTGCCCTTATGCCGCGTCGCGCTGGCCGCCACTGCGGTAGTTGTCCACAGCTTCGATCAATGCCTTGAGAATCGCCGAACTGTCGCCAATCACCGACAGGTCAGCCCGTTTGATCATGTCGCAGCCCGGGTCCATATTGATCGCCACCACCTTGTCGCAGGCGCCAATGCCCTGCAGGTGCTGGATCGCCCCCGAGATACCCACAGCCACGTAGACCCGCGCGGTCACCCAGGTACCGGTCGCACCCACCTGGCGGTTGCGCGGCATGAAGCCGTCGTCCACCGCCACCCGCGAGGCGCCTTCTGTGGCGCCCAGCGTCGCAGTCGCCTGGTGGTACAGGTCCCAGTCCTTGACCCCGTTGCCGCCCGAGACGATGAACTCGGCCTCGGCCATGGCAATGGTGGCCGGGTCCACGGCCACCGAACCAAGGTCTTCGATGCGCGACAGGCTGCGCGCCACGCTTGTGGACAACTCCACCGGCAAGGCTTCGTGACGGGTTTCGCTGACCGGTTCGGCGCACTCGGCCGCCGCCAGGATCAGACGCGGCACGGCGCGTTGCAGGTCTTGCTGGCCAGCGCCAGCGCGGCCTACGCACTGGCCATCCTTGACTTGCCATACCCGCGTGGCCGGGCGCTCGCCCAGCGCTGCGCCGAGGCGCCGGCCCAGTTCGCCGCCGCCGGTGCGGCTGTCTGGCAGCAACCAGTGGCGTGGCGTGAACTGGTTATCCACAGCCCGCAGGCCCTGTACCAGTTGCTCCGGTACATAACCTTCGAAGGCCTCCCCTTCGAGGACCAACAGCCTGTCGACGCCGGCTGTGGAAAAGTTGTTTTCCTTGTGCTCGCCAAACACCACCGCCAGCACAGCACCGTCGCTGCCAGCCAGGCTGTGAGCCAGGCCCAGCAGGTCGCGGTCGTGGCTGCTCAGGCGGCCACCGACCATGTCCGGCACCACGGCAATGTAGAACGCCGGCTCCGGCACCTGGTGCAGCGGCAGCTTGACCTCGGTCGCCGCCGTACGCCGCCCGCCCACACCGGTGCCCTGCTGGGCGCCGCTGCGGTCGATGCGCTTGATGCCCGCGGGGCCGATAAAGCCTGCGGCAATCGCATGGGGGTTCTTGCGGATGAGGCCATTGGGCCCCATCCAGCTGGTCTGCTGTGTCTGCATGGCCGCGTGCAGCGGGTGCAGGCGGTTACGGGCGATCCACTCGGCGCGTGGGTCGCGGCGGATAATGTCGCTCATCAGTGCACCTCCGCAGGTTCACGTTTGGCCGTTTGCGGCTTTGCGGTGGCAGGCGCGTCCTCTTCGATCAGCACGTCAGCCACCAACTCTGCCAAGTCCTTGATCTGTGGGCGCGGTTCGACCACGCCTTCGAGCATCGCAGTGCACTGCGGGCAACCCACGGCCACCAGTTCGGCCTCGGTTTCGCGGATGTCGTCCATGCGCATGTCCGGAATCCGCTGCTTGCCGGGGATGTCAGTGATCGGCGCACCGCCGCCACCGCCGCAGCAGCGGGAACGGAAGCCCGAGCGCTGCATTTCGCGCACTTCGATACCGAGTGCCTTGAGGACTTCGCGCGGTGCTTCGTACTCGCCGTTGTAACGACCCAGGTAGCACGGGTCGTGGTAGGTGACACTGCCGCCCTTGTGCTGACCGAGGTTGAGTTTTTTCGCGGCGATCAGCTCGGCGATGTAGGTGCTGTGGTGCTGCACCTGGTAGTCACCGCCCAGCTCGCCGTACTCGTTCTTCAGCACGTGGAAGCTGTGCGGGTCACAGGTGACGATGCGCTGGAACTTGTACTTGGCCAGGGTCTGGATATTGCGCTTGGCCAGCTGCTGGAAGGTCGCTTCGTCGCCGAGGCGGCGTGCCACGTCGCCGCTGTCGCGCTCTTCCAGACCGAGCACGGCAAAGTCCACGCCCGAGGCCTTCAGCACCTTGACGAACGAGCGCAGGGTGCGCTGGTTACGCATGTCGAAGGCACCGTCACCCACCCAGAACAGCACCTCGGTGGTGTTCACCTCGGACAGCAGTTGCAGGTTGAGGTCGGCGGCCCAGTTCATCCGCCCGCCAGGGGCGAAGCCGCCGGGGTTGTCGGTGGCGATCAGGTTGTCCAGCACCTCGGCGCCCTTGTTCGGGGTCGCGCCTTTTTCCAGGGTGAGGTGGCGGCGCATGTCGACGATGGCATCGACGTGCTCGATCATCATCGGGCATTCCTCGACGCAGGCACGGCAGGTGGTGCACGACCACAGCGTTTCGGCGTCGACCAGGCCATTGACGATCGGCTGGTGCGGGTGCCCGCCGTGCTCGCCGACTGGCTTGCCCGGGTACGGGCTGCCGGCGAACTTGGCATCGGTGCCACCGGCCAGGCCGATGACCATGTCCTGGATGAGTTTTTTCGGGTTCAGCGGCTGGCCGGCGGCAAATGCCGGGCACATCGCTTCACATTTACCGCACTGCACGCAGGCATCGAAGCCCAGCAGCTGGTTCCAGGTGAAGTCCACCGGTTTTTCCACGCCCAGCGGCGCGTTCGGGTCTTCCAGGTCCAGCGGTTTCAGGCCGGTGGAACGGCCACCGCCGAAGCGCTCGGCGCGGCGGTGCCAGGCCAGGTGCAGGGCACCGGCGAAGGCGTGTTTCATCGGGCCGCCCCAGGTCATGCCGAAGAACAGCTCCGATACGCCCCACAGCACGCCCAGGCCAAGGATACCGACCATGACCCAGCCGCCGGTGTTCGCGGGCAGGATGCCGGCGACCGGCAAGGTGGCAATGAAGAAGCTCACGGCGAATGCCAGCAGGCTTTTCGGCAAGCGCATCCATGGGCCCTTGGACAGGCGCGAGGGCGGGTTGAGGCGGCGCTTGAAGACGAACAAGGCACCGGTGAACATGATTAGCGTGGCCACCAGTAACGCGTAGCCAAGAACCTTGCTCTGCAGGCCGAAGCCATGCACCAGGATCGCCAGCGCGGCCGACAGCACGAAGCCACCGGCAGTGGCCACGTGGGTGTTGGACATGTACTTGTCGCGCTCGACCACATGGTGCAGGTCCACCAGGTAACGGCGCGGCATGGCCAGCAGGCCGCCGATCAGATCGACCTTGGCGGCCCGGCCACGACGCCACATGCGCACCCGGCGCAGGGCGCCGAGCACTGCCAGGCCAAGGGCAGCGAACAGCAGGATGGGTAGAAGGGTGTTCAACATGGGAGGCTCCCACAACAGCTGGATTCTTGCACCACTCTGAAGCTGGGATTGGCCCCTGTGGGAGCGGGTTTACCCGCGAATGCGCCCGGTCAGGCAACGGCGTTGTCAGCGCTGACGCATTCGCGGGTGAACCCGCTCCCACAGGGACCACGCCCGGTGGCGACGATTTGTTTCGATCAGAAGTCCTTGCACAGGCGCAAGGCGTCGTAGATCGCCGCATGCACGTTGCGCTGGGCCACACAGTCGCCGATGCGGTACAGCAGGTAGCCTTCGCCCGGCTGGCTGAGGATCGGCTGTGGCTTGATGGCAAACAGCGCCTCCACGTCGATCTGGCCCTTGTTGCGCGAACCTTCCTTCAGTGCGTAATACAGCTCTTCGTCAGGACGCACGCCGTTTTCCACCACTACCTGGTCGACCACGCGTTCTTCCTTGGCGCCGGTGTATTCGTTCTCCAGCACCGCCACCAGCTTGTCGCCTTCGCGGTAGACCTTTTCCAGCATCATGTCGCCGGTCATGATCACTTCTTTCGGGTACATGCTGCGGTAGTAGGTGGGGAAGGTGGTACCGCCCATGGCCACGCCCGGCTTGATATCGTCGGTGACGATCTCCACCTGGCTGCCCTTGTCGGCGATGTAGTCCGCCGCCGACATGCCGGTGAATTCGCAGATGGTGTCGTACACCAGCACGTTCTTGCCCGGTGCAACCTTGCCGTCGAGCACGTCCCAGCTGCTGACCACCAGCCCTTCGGCGGCGCCCCAGTGCTCGTTCTGCTCGACGAACGGATGGCCGCCCACCGCCAGCACGATGACATCCGGGCGCAGGTCCTGGATGGCGTCCACGCTGGCTGCCGTACCCAGGCGCAGGTCAACTTTCAGCCGCGCCAGTTCCAGCTGGTACCAGCGGGTGATGCCGGCAATCTGGTCGCGCTGCGGCGCCTTGGCGGCAATGGTGATCTGCCCGCCGATCTGGTCTTTCTTCTCGAACAGGGTCACGTCGTGGCCACGTTCGGCGGCCACACGGGCCGCTTCCATGCCGGCAGGGCCTGCACCCACCACCACGACCTTGCGTTTGACGCCGGTGGTCTTCTCGATGATGTGCGGCACACCCATGTATTCACGGGAGGTGGCGGCGTTCTGGATGCACAGCACATCCAGGCCCTGGTACTGACGGTCGATGCAGTAGTTGGCACCGACGCACTGCTTGATCTGGTCGATCTGGCCCATCTTGATCTTGGCGATCAAGTGCGGGTCAGCCATGTGCGCGCGGGTCATGCCGACCATGTCGACGTAGCCGCCTTCGAGGATGCGCGTGGCCTGGTTCGGGTCCTTGATGTTCTGCGCGTGCAGCACCGGGATCTTGACCACTTCCTTGATGCCGGCCGCCAGGTGCAGGAACGGCTCCGGCGGGTAGCTCATGTTGGGGATGACGTTGGCCAGGGTGTTGTGGGTGTCGCAGCCCGAGCCGACCACACCAAGGAAGTCGAGCATACCGGTGGCGTCGTAGTACGCGGCGATCTGCTTCATGTCCTCGTGGCTGAGGCCATCGGGGTGGAACTCGTCGCCACAGATACGCATGCCCACGCAGAAGTCGTCACCGACCTCGGCACGCACGGCTTTAAGCACTTCCAGGCCGAACTTCATGCGGCCTTCGAAGCTGCCGCCCCATTCGTCGGTACGCTTGTTGACCCGCGGGCTCCAGAACTGGTCGATCATGTGCTGGTGCACGGCCGACAGCTCCACGCCGTCCAGGCCACCTTCCTTGGCCCGCCGCGCAGCCTGCGCGTAGTTGCCGATCACCCGCCAGATCTCTTCCACCTCGATGGTCTTGCAGGTGGCGCGGTGGACCGGTTCACGGATGCCCGACGGCGACATCAGGGTCGGCCAGTTGAAGCCGTCCCAGCGCGAGCGACGGCCCATGTGGGTAATCTGGATCATGATCTTGGCGCCATGCTTGTGCATGGCGTCGGCCAGGTTCTGGAAGTGCGGGATGATGCGGTCGGTCGACAGGTTGACCGACGCCCACCATTCCTGCGGGCTGTCGATGGCCACCACCGACGAGCCGCCGCAGATCGCTAGGCCGATGCCGCCCTTGGCCTTTTCTTCGTAGTACTTCACGTAGCGGTCGGTCGTCATGCCGCCGTCAGTGGCGTAGACCTCGGCGTGCGCGGTGCTGAGCACACGGTTGCGGATGGTCAGCTTGCCGATCTGAATCGGCTGGAACATTGCTTCGAATGCCATGACGCTATCTCCGGCTTACAACGGCTTTGTAACGAACAGGCCATCTTCGTGGCCTTCTTCTGACCCGCCGTAGACCTGTTCGGCCACGGTGCGGATCGAGCTGCCGCGGGCAGCGAGAATCTGGTCCATTGCGCCGGCGAACCAGCCGGTGAACATGTAGTCGACCTTGCGGCCGACCTTGCCGTACACGTACACGAACGCGGAATGCTTGAGCTTGACGCTGCAGGTGCCTTTGTCCAGGTCGATGTCCTGGATTTCGAACAAGCCCCAGCCACGCTGGCTCAGGCGCTTCATGTAGTGCTCGAACACCGCCACACCTTCCAGGCCATGGCACTCGGCTTCTTTTTCACACCAGTGCCAGGCCGACTTGTAGCCGGCCTTGTAGAGGATCTCGGCATAGGCGTCGGCGCCCAGCACTTCCTCGATGCCGATGTGGTTGTTGACGAAGAAATGGCGCGGCACATACAGCATCGGCAAGGCGTCGCTGGTCCAGACACCGGTTTCGCTGTCGACTTCGATTGGCAATTGCGGGGCGATCTTGGCCATGGAAACTCAACTCCATAAAATTTTTGTTTGGGTGCCCCGGCGTTGCTGGCAGGGGCTTCAGGCTTGGAGAGCGGCTTACTCGCCCCACACGTCCTTGAGGACGTTGACCCAGTTCTCGCCCATGATCTTGCGCACCACGCGTTCGGAGTGGCCGCGCTTGAGCAAGGTCTCGGTGAGGTTGGGGAATTCGCCCACGGTGCGGATGCCCAGCGGGTTGATGATCTTGCCGAAGCTGGTCAGGCGGCGGGCGTAGCCCTTGTCGTGGGTCAGGTACTCGAAGAAGTCCTGGCCGTGGCCCTGGGTAAAGTCGGTACCGATACCGATAGCGTCTTCGCCGACGATATTCATGGTGTACTCGATGGCTTCGGCGTAGTCGTCGATGGTCGAATCGATGCCCTTGGCCAGGAATGGCGCGAACATGGTCACGCCGACGAAGCCGCCATGATCGGCGATGAACTTGAGCTCTTCGTCCGACTTGTTGCGCGGGTGCTCTTTAAGGCCCGACGGCAGGCAGTGCGAGTAGCACACCGGCTTTTTCGATTCGAGGATGACTTCTTCGGAAGTTTTCGAGCCGACGTGAGACAGGTCGCACATGATGCCGACACGGTTCATTTCCGCCACGATCTCGCGGCCGAAGCCCGACAGCCCGCCATCACGCTCGTAGCAACCGGTGCCCACCAGATTCTGGGTGTTGTAGCACATCTGCACGATGCCCACGCCCAGCTGCTTGAAAACGTCGACGTAGGCGATCTGGTCTTCGAAGGCATGGGCGTTCTGGAAGCCGAACAGGATGCCGGTCTTGCCCAGCTCCTTGGCCTTGCGAATGTCGGCGGTGGTGCGCACCGGCATGACCAGGTCGCTGTTGTCGCGGATCAGCTTCTGGCTGGCGGCGATCTGGTCGACGGTAGCCTTGAAACCTTCCCAGACCGACACCGTGCAGTTGGCCGCAGTCAGCCCGCCTTTGCGCATGTCCTCGAACAGCTCACGGTTCCATTTGGCAATGATCAGGCCGTCGATGACGATGCTGTCGGCGTGAAGTTCGGCTGGGCTCATCAGGCTGTCCCCTTTTGTTGATTTGGGCCGCGCCGAATCTTCTGCCGGCGCTTTGGGGCCAGCATATGCCTGTGCCCAAAGGCGCCCCGATGCAAAAACGACAGGGGGTTTGCCGAAAGCGTCAATGCGCGACATCGCGCCCTCTGGCATGCTGCCTGGCGATGAGAGACAGTCTCGATAACGACATATCCGGCCGTTTCATGAACATTTCGTCAGGGACCTACCACCTTGCCGTAAGCTGAGCGAGAATCCCTGCCATTCGTCAGCCTGTTGAGGAGAAAGCGGATGAGATCAATGGCATGGCTGGTATTGCTGACAGTCGTATCGGGCGCCCAGGCCGGCGAGGAAGAAAGCACCCCGTGCGACAACGTCGACACCGACCAGCAGTCCTACGCCTGCGCTGCGTTCAACAAGCAGACCGCCGAGCGCGAGTTGAAAGCGGCCTATGACGACCTGATCCAGCGCATCCGCGACCAGTACGCCGACGAGGGTGACCAGACCACGGCCCTGATCGCGCGTCTGGATGCGGCAGAGCAGCTGTGGACGCAGCTGCGCGATGCCGACTGCAAGGTCGAGACCTATGCCGAGAAGCCCGGCAGCAAAGCGTTCCAGGCGGCGTGGGACACCTGCGTGGCGCAGCGCAGTGATGACCGCTCGGAGTATTTGCAGGCGATTGGGCAGCAATAGACACGTTACCCCGTTAGGAAAAGCTTGCAACTTATCTGACTTGGCAATCCGAAACACAGTGCACGCCAGACGCCTCAGCCGAGGCGTCGCACTGTACTGAAGGAAACCAAGACATGACTTCCAACATCAGCAAAACCGACATGGACAGCGCCATTGCCGCGCTGAAGAAAGAAGGCGAAGAACGCGCGGTAATGGTCGCCAACACCGTCTGCATTTTCGCCCCGGATGTACCGGCCACAGTTGCCGAAGACGTGCTGGATGGCATGCGCCTGATGAACCTGTCGGCAAACAAGAAGTTCGACAAAGAAACCCAGCAGCGCGAATGGTACAACTTCTACAACGATGGCCTGGGCAAATTCGGCTGGACACTGACCGGCGCCGCTCACGTCGAAGAGGCGCTGGACAAGGACACTCACACGCTGGCAACCCTGGCCCCTGAAATTGTCACCGTCCAGATCGGCCATAACCATCGTCTGAGCCGCTGTGTCAGACGCTCTTTCGAAGTGATCGTGAAAACGCCAAAGGCACAGCAACTGCTTGAAGAAAGCAGCGTGAGCGTTTCGGGTAAATCCAGCACCGTGCAGATTTCGGCCTGCGAAATGACGCCACAGGGCCTGCCGATCATGCACATGACCAGTGTTCAGTTGAGCTATGACAAAGCCGAGAAGGCCGCAGGCTCGTCCGGCCGCATCCTCGACAAATCGAACACCCGTGTCTACCGAGCCTCGCAACAAGGTTCGTTCAGTGTTCGCCACTTCGGTGCCATGCGCGAAGCCGTCAGGTTGAAGCTGGCCAGTCAAGCGGCCGACATCCTGGCACTGGACATCTAAGCCAGATTTGGCGCCGCCTGCGGCGCCATCTTCGGGTATTTACATACACACAATGGCCTGAACCATGCCCGCATCACCTGCCCCCCAACACCTCGAAGACCTTCACGACTGCCTGCGCCTGGCACAAATGGATGCCAACCTGGCCCACGACCGTCAGCAACACGGCCAGCAGTGGTTCAGCTTTTTTCTGAAAATCCTGGAAGACTGCGGTGTCGAACTGTTCGAACGAACAACCAAGAGCTTCAACTGCACCCCAACGGATGCTGTGTTTGAGGAGGTCTTCGCCGGCTGGATTCCACCACCTCAGGGCCGCAACCAAAGCTTCAGGCGGGTGGCAAGCGATGTGCTCAACGGCTTGCGGCAGCCTGACCTTGCACTCCTGTGCAGTACATCAACCAGCTCGCATATGCGCATCGGTTTTGACCATGATGACCCTGACAGCCCGGTGGCGCTTGTATTCCACCTGTGGTGTACGACTGCTGCAGACACCCCACGAACGCGCCTGACCCTGCACCTGGATCACTTGGGTGCCAGACTCTTGCCCCAGGCCTTCGAGGTACAGCGCGTACGCATCGAGGCCCGGCTCAGGGCACTGTCAGACCTCGATCAGATCTGATCAGCCAACTGAGGCTTGAGTGCCTGTCGCTCTGCCCGCGGGCAATGGCCGAAACGCCGTTTGTAGCAGCGCGTGAAGTACGACGGCAGCTCGAAACCGCACGCCACGCTGACCTGTGTGATGCTCATCTGCGTCTGGCACAGCAGCTGCCGCGCCTTGTCCAGACGCAAGCCAAGGTAAAACCCACTCGGCGTGTCATTCAGATACAAACGAAACAAGCGCTCCAATTGACGCCGGGTCACCTTGGCGCGGGCTGCCAGCTCCAATGTGCTCAGCGGTGGCTCGGTATGCTTTTCCATTTCACCGATCACCTGCACCAGCTTGCGGTTGCTGATGCCATAACGAGAGGCAATCTGCATCCGCTGGTGATCCTGACGTGGCCGGATGCGACCGAGCACGAACTGCTCCGACACCTGCACCGCCAGCTCGCCGCCGTGGGCCTGGGCAATCAGGTCGAGCATCAGGTCGATCGAAGCCGTGCCACCGGCACAGGTAATGCGCCGTCGGTCGATTTCGAACAACTCCTGGGTCACCTGCAGGCCAGGGTAGTTTTCCTTGAACGCCTCCAGCGCTTCCCAGTGCACGGTGGCGCGGTGGCCGTCGAGCAGACCGGCCTCGGCCAGTACCACCGCGCCGGTATCGATGCCACCCAGAATCACCCCGTCATGGTCCAGCCGGCGTAGCGCCTGCTGCAGCGCCGGCCCATAGCAGGCCAGCGGCTCGAAGCCGGCCACGATCAGCAGGATGCCACCCGGATCGGCTGCGGCCAGCGCCGCGTCGGCGTTCACCGACATGCCATTGCTGGCCTGCACCGCGCCGCCATCCAGGCTCAGCACCTGCCAGCGGTACGACGGCCCCTTGAACCGGTTGGCCACGCGCAGAGGTTCCAGGGCACTGATGAAGCCCATGGCGGAGAACCCGGGCAGCAGCAGGAAATGAATGATTTGCGGCATTGAATGCTCCACGGCAAAGGTGGTCGCCTCCGTGCAAGTGTTGGTCGCCAGGGTGCGATTTTTCACCCTGCCAGCAGCGTAGCGTGTTCACACGATCCACAGAGATCGAACCCCATAACAATATGCACTGCCGATGGAGAGCCACCATGCACAGCTTGATCCGCCGCAGCCTGTTGACCCTTGCCCTGAGCAGCATCGCCACCTCACCGCTTTTTGCCGCAGAGCCTGCGGCCTGCAAGAACGTGCGCCTGGGGGTGGTCAACTGGACCGACGTCATTGCCACCAGCGCCATGGCCCAGGTGCTGCTCGACGGCCTGGGCTACCAGACCAAACAGACCAGCGCTTCGCAGCAGATCATCTTTGCCGGTATCCGCGACAAACGCCTGGACATGTTCCTGGGTTACTGGAACCCGATCATGACCCAGACCATTACCCCGTTCGTCGATGCCGGGCAGGTCAAGGTGCTCGACAAGCCGAGCCTGGAAGATGCGAGGGCAACCCTGGCAGTGCCGAAGTATCTGGCAGACAAGGGTCTGAAGACCTTCGCCGATATCCACAAGTTCGAAAAGGAGCTGGGCGGGAAAATCTACGGCATCGAGCCAGGTTCCGGCGCCAACACCCAGATCAAGGCGATGATCGCCAAGAACCAGTTCGGCCTGGGCAAGTTCCAGCTGGTCGAGTCCAGCGAGGCGGGCATGCTTGCCGCCGTCGACCGCGCCGTGCGACGCAAGGAGGCGGTGGTGTTCTTCGGCTGGGCCCCGCACCCGATGAACGTGAACATCGACATGGCCTACCTGGGCGACAGCCAGGACGCCCTGGGCCCTGACGAAGGCCGTGCCACAGTGTGGACGGTGACCGCGCCAGACTACGCCGACCGCTGCCCCAACGCCCACCGCCTGCTGGCCAACCTGAACTTCAGCGCCGAGGACGAGAGCCGCATGATGCAGCCGCTGCTCGACCACAAGGATGCGCTGGAATCGGCCCGCCAGTGGCTCAAGGACCACCCCGAGGACAAAGCCCGCTGGCTGGAAGGTGTGACTACCTTCGACGGCAAGCCGGCTGCGGACAACCTCAAGCTCACCGCCAACTGACAGGTCCCTTTCGCAGCACAAGGCTGCTCCTACAGGTGTAAGGCTCAGGGTCACTGCTGACCCTGTGGGAGCGGGCATGCCCGCGAAAAGGCCAGCACAGACAACACAAGGAACCGATCCATGAACCACGACGTCATCATCACCTGCGCCCTCACCGGCGCCGGCGACACTGCTTCAAAGAGCCACCTGGTCCCGGTCACTCCCAAACAGATCGCCGAGTCTGCCGTCGAAGCCGCCAAGGCCGGCGCCACCGTGGTCCACTGCCATGTCCGCGACCCACAAACCGGCCGTTTCAGCCGCGATGTAGCGCTGTACCGCGAAGTCATGGAGCGCATCCGCGAGGCCGATGTCGACATCATCGTCAACCTCACCGCCGGCATGGGCGGTGACCTGGAAATCGGCCCAGGCGAATCGCCGATGGAATTCGGCCCCGGCACCGACCTGATCGGCCCGCTGGAACGCCTGGCCCACGTTGAAGCATTGCTGCCTGAAATCTGCACCCTCGACTGCGGCACTCTCAACTTCGGTGATGGCAACTCGATCTACGTTTCCACCCCGGCGCAACTGCGCGCAGGCGCCAAGCGCATTACCGAACTGGGCGTGAAGGCCGAACTGGAGATCTTCGACACCGGGCACCTGTGGTTCGCCAAGCAGATGATGAAAGAAGGCCTGCTCGAAGACCCGCTGTTCCAACTGTGCCTGGGCATCCCGTGGGGCGCGCCGGCCGACACCACCACCATGAAAGCCATGGTCGACAACCTGCCGGCCAACGTCACCTGGGCCGGCTTCGGCATCGGCCGCATGCAGATGC